>JAGBFD010000069.1 GCA_017936645.1 Clostridia bacterium | reverse complement strand
GCACTGCCGTAAAGCGGGTCAACACCGTAGCCGAGCATATCTCTTGACTTTCTGCCGTCAGGAGTAGCACCTACCCAGTAACCGTAGAGAAGGTGTGTTGACGGACTTGAGAAGTCAGGACGGAAGCTGTTGCCGAGGTAATTCTTTGCATTTGCAACGATGTCCGCAACCTTTGATGCGACCTCAGCGGCATAATTGTCTACCTTCTCGATGTTATTGCCGAATTTATCTGCTGAAAGAAGGAATTCACGTAAATCCTCGTATCCCTCAAAGTTTGCCTTGAGTGCGGGAACGAGTTTGTCTGCATCCTCAGGACGCTCAGAAAGAAGCTTGTCAATAGCACTGAACGAGTCAGCAATTACTGATGTGCCGTGGATAAGGCAACCGCTGCCGTTATATTTTGTACCCTGAGCGTTGAAGTCACGCATATCAATGCCGTTTTCCATTCCGCCCATAAAGCAGGAAAGGAACGGTACACGCTGTGTAGAAAGTGCCACGGAAGCTCCGTTTGCAGCCTGTGCCATTTCAGCGACGAAGAATTCGACATTCTTATAAAACTCTTCCTGAATATTTTCAAGCGAAGCAGCCTTTGTATCTGCAAGGCGTTCTCCCGTTACTGTGGAGATACCGCCCGTGAGTGTCATTTCAAGGATCTTCGGAAGGTTGAGCCAACTGTTAGTAGTATTTCCGTTGTCTTTACCCATGATGAGAGGCTCCTGACAGCCTGCGATTGAGATATCGGGAAGGTCAGCCTCGTCGACACCGTTTGCTCCGAGTACCTCGTAGAGTGAATCGTCATTGAACATCGACGGAGTAAGCACGCCCGGCGTGAAGAAGAATCTGCCAAGCTCCTCGTAAAGCTTCTGCGGAGTGTTCTTGTGAAGCTTTACCGAGAGGATAGGCTGAGGAAGATTCATATCAAAATACGCATCAAGCATAGCGTATGAAGTATCGTTTGTAAGGTCGTTGCCGTCCTTGTCACGTCCGCTGATAATGACGTTCTGTGAAATCGCCCAGCTTCTGTCCGCTACGTTGAAGAAAACAAGGAAATGCTTGAAAAGACCTGCTACAGTATCACGGTCAAGTCCGTTTCTGTAAGGCTCAAAAATTCTGTCAGCGTTACCTACTGAGAAAGCAAACGGGTTCGGGGTCTGTTCAAGGCACATCATCTGCCACATAAGGATAAATGACTGCATTGCTTCGTACATATTTTCTGCACCGTTTTCAGGCACTTTACGAAGAGTCTTTATCATTAGCTCAAGCTCGGCTTTTCTCTCATCGTCAGCATCTGCAAGCTTTGCCTCTGCAAGGTCTGCATACTTATTTGCAAGTGCGATGACACTTTCAAGTGCGATTCTGAAAGCCTTGTAGCCGTTGCCGTCCTTGTCCTTGATCTCATCAATCATTGAACGCACACCGTTTCTGATTGCATAACGGAAGTCAGGGATGAGATGTCCCGTAACCTGCTCAACGAAGTAAATTACTTCCTTTGTGCTGTTTTCACACTTTGCATATGTTTCGCCAAGCTTTACTGCATAATCAGTCTTGCTGAATTCTGTCTTTGCTTTTTCGATACGCTCTGCCGTGAATTCTTCATTCGGCTCGATATCACCGAAAACAGCAGCAGGATCACAGTAACCGCTGAATCCCTCAACTTTGAAAGACGGGTTGATAAGAGCGTAACTTCTCGCAAAAGCATCGTCCTGAGTACCTGCAAAAATCTGGTTGTCATCAATCCAGAGAGGCACTATATCAACAAGCTCACGAAGGATGTACGCTTTCTTTACTTCCTCGCACTCATTTTTATATTTTTCCTGAAGGCTGAGTTCAGCTTCTTTTGCTATGAACCAACCGTCAAGACGCATTTTTGCTCTCTCATTCACAAAAAGTGCTTTTGCTTTCTGTGTTAATTTTTCAGGTGTGTATAAACTTAACATTATTATCTCTCCTTTAAGTAGATATGACTTTCAAACCGTTGGCAATAAATAACTTTTTAAACTCTGCGACAGTTTCATCAGAAACAAAACCGTCTTTGATTTCATACTCCTGCGTCCACTTGTCCTTGCCGAATTCGTGATACGCAAGGAACTCAAAGACCGCGTTTTCTGTATCAAACTGTTTAAAGTAATTCACAAATCCTGTCGGTTCGGTGTTTACATTGTTTATCAGCGGTATTCTTATATGAATCTGCCTGCCTGAAGCAAATATTTTTTCGAGATTCGCCTTAACAGCTTCGTTGCCGACTCCTATCCATTTCCTATGAACATCCGTGTCGTAGTGTTTAAAATCTGCGATAAGATAATCTACATTTTCTGCAATATCCGTAAGATGCGGACTCGAAGCATTTGTTTCTATGGCTGTGTTTATACCCTCAGCCTGAAGCTTCTTCAGAAGCTCTGTCAGCTCCTTATGCTGAAGAGTACATTCGCCTCCCGTAAAGGTCACTCCGCCACCGTCAAAAAACATCATACGGCTTCGTCTGACCTCGTCAAAAAGCTCATCAACGGTATAATTTTTTACATTGACACCGTCGGCACTCATACTTTCAGGGTTGGAGCACCATTTACAACGGAAATTGCATCCCTGCAAATGATATACAAGCCTGTTTCCGGGTCCGTCCTGTGAATAATTGAATCCCTTTTGCAGAATTTTCATCGCACTACCCCATATATACAATACCTTATAATATTAACTCTGATTGTATACTTTGACAAACCATTTGTCAAGAAATAAAATAAATTGTATATATGCAATAAAAATTATAATATTTCCGCTTTTCGCTTGACTTTTTATGAATTAACTGTATAATTATTCATTATCAATGAATATAGGGTGATTAGGTGAAAAAGATTTTTATTGACGGAAAAGCAGGTACTACCGGACTGCGTATTTATGAGAGATTAAGCGAACGAAAAGACATCGAGCTGATGCTTATTTCTGACGAATTACGTAAAGACGTAAACGCAAGAAAAGAAATGCTCAATGCCTGCGATATCGCTTTCCTTTGCCTGCCTGATGCAGCAGCAATAGAGTCAGTTTCGCTCATAGAAAATCCTGATGTAAAGGTGCTCGACACTTCAACTGCACACCGCACAAATCCCGCATGGGCTTACGGTTTTCCTGAGCTTTCAGATGCTCACAGGGAAAAGATCATGGCTTCAAACCGTATCGCTGTACCGGGATGTCACGCAAGCGGATTCATTTCTCTTGTATATCCCCTTGTTGAAAAGGGTGTTCTTTCTGAAGATGCTCTTCTCACCTGTCATTCACTTACAGGTTACAGCGGCGGCGGAAACAAAATGATCGGTGAGTATGAATCTCCTGAGCTTGACGAAGCATACTGTTCACCGCGTCAGTACGGTCTCGCTCAGACACACAAGCATCTGCCCGAAATGACGGCAATCACAGGAATTAAAAACGCTCCTGCGTTCACTCCCATCGTCGCAAACTACTACAGCGGTATGCTTGTAACCGTTCCTTTGTTCAAAGAACAGTTAAACGGAGCAAATTTAGACGAAATTCGTAAAATTTATAGTGCAAAATACCACGGACCTGTGGTACAATATAAGTCTGACATCGGCGAGGGCGGTTTTATCTGCTCAAATAAGCTTTCTTTCAACGACGGTATGGAAATCTACGTTGAGGGTAATGAAGACAGAATTATGCTTATGGCACGTTATGATAACCTTGGTAAAGGTGCTTCAGGTGCAGCGATCCAGAATATGAATATCCTGCTCGGTGTCGACGAAACTACAGGACTTAATTTTGAGGTGTAAGAAATGAAAGAAATTACAGGCGGTATCTGTGCCGCTAAGGGATTCAAGGCAAACGGTATACATTGCGGAATCAGAAAGAATAAGACAAAGAGAGATCTTTCTCTCATCACAAGTGACGTAAAAGCTGCAGCTGCAGCTGTCTATACAACAAACCTTGTTAAGGGTGCTCCCCTTACCGTCACAAAGGCTCATATCGCTGACGGATATGCTCAGGCAGTTATCTGCAACAGCGGCAATGCTAACACCTGCAACGCTAACGGCATCGAAATCGCAGAGCAGATGAGTGAGCTCGTTGAAAAAGCAATAGGCATCAGCAAAGATGACGTTGTCATCGCTTCTACAGGCGTTATCGGTCAGGTGCTTGACATCACTCCTATCGCAAACGGAATGGACGAGCTTGCAGCAGGTCTTGGTGACCACAGCGACTTTGCAGCTGAGGGCATTATGACAACTGATACAGTCAAGAAAGAAATCGCAGTCAGCTTTGAAATCGACGGTGTTGAATGCAAGATCGGCGGTATCGCAAAGGGAAGCGGTATGATCCATCCTAATATGGCGACAATGCTTGTTTTCATCACAACTGACGTTGCAATAGCTCCCGAGCTTCTTCAGAAGGCTCTGAGCACAGACATAGCTTCCACATTCAATATGGTAAGTGTTGACGGTGACACTTCAACAAACGATATGGTAACTGTTCTTGCCAACGGTATGGCAGGTAACAGTATTATAGATAAAGAAGATGAGACCTTTGCACAGTTCTGCAAAGCACTCAACAGCGTAACTGTTTACCTCTGCAGAAAGATTGCAGGTGACGGCGAAGGTGCAACCAAGCTTCTTGAATGTAAAGTAACAGGTGCCGCTGACGAAAAGACAGCAAAGACTGTTGCTAAGTCAGTTATCTGTTCCTCACTTCTCAAAGCTGCAATGTTCGGTGCTGACGCTAACTGGGGTCGTGTGCTCTGTGCTATCGGTTACAGCGGTGCAGACGTTGACGTTAACAAAATCGACGTAAGCTTTGAATCTTCAAAGGGCAGACTTGACGTTTGTGTAAACGGTGCGGGTATTGATTTCTCTGAGGAAAAAGCGAAAGAAATCCTTCTTGAAAAAGAAATCGACATCCTCGTTGAGCTCAATTCAGGCGAAGCAACGGCTACTGCATGGGGTTGCGACCTTACATACGATTATGTTAAAATCAACGGAGACTACAGAACCTAAGAGGTAAATGATATGAGAATTTCAAACGCAGACAGAGCGCACGTTCTTACACACGCTCTTCCGTACATACAGAAATATACAAATAAAATCCTCGTTGTCAAATACGGTGGAAACGCTATGATCAACGAAGACCTCAAGCAGTCTGTTATGAGTGACATCATCCTTCTTTCCACGGTAGGTATCAAGGTCGTTCTTGTCCACGGTGGCGGACCTGAGATCACAGAGATGCTTGCTAAAATCGGCAAGGAAACTCAGTTTGTCAACGGTCTTCGTGTGACTGATAAGGAAACTGCAGAAATCGTGCAGATGGTTCTTGCAGGTAAGATCAACAAAAGTCTCGTAAGCCTCATTGAGTCAAAGGGCGGTAAGGCAATAGGCCTCAGCGGTGCTGACGGTCATATGATCCTCGCAAAGCCTCGCTGTGCTGAGCTCGGATTTGTCGGTGATATCGAAAAGGTTGACGTTACACCTATCCTCGATACTCTTTCAATGGGTTATATTCCCGTCGTTTCAACGGTCGGCTGTGACAAAGAGGGCAATGTTTACAATATCAACGCTGATACAGTTGCCGCTAAGATCGCAGGTGAACTCAAGGCAGAAAGCCTTATCTCAATGACAGATATCGAAGGTATCCTCCGTGATAAAGATGATCCGTCATCTCTTATCTCCAGAATTTTTATCGAGGATGCTCCGAAGCTTACGGAAGAAGGAATCATTTCAGGCGGAATGATTCCGAAAGTTCAGTGCTGTGTGGATGCAATCAACTGGGGTGTACGTAAGGTTTTCGTTATTGACGGACGAGTTAAGCATTCAATTATCATTGAAATCCTTACTGACGAAGGTATCGGAACGATGTTCGTCAACGGTGAGGATTACAAGAAAAGACACCCGGAGGCAAAATAAATGAGCATTACAGAAAACGATAAACAATATATAGCAAACACCTATGCACGTTTTCCCGTTGAACTTGTCAGCGGTAAGGGTGCAATCCTCAAGGACTCTGAGGGCAAAGAATACATCGACCTCGGTTCAGGAATTGCAGTAAACGCATTCGGTGTGGCAGACGATGAGTGGCTCAAGGCGGTTACAGATCAGCTTTCCACTCTCACACATACATCAAACCTCTACTTCACAGAGCCCTGCTCAACTCTTGCAAAAATGCTCTGTGAAAGAACCGGAATGAAAAAAGTCTTTTTCGGGAATAGCGGTGCTGAAGCAAACGAATGTGCAATCAAGGTTGCTCGTCGCTACGCTTTTGATAAGTACGGTGATGAAAGCCACTCAACAATCATCACTCTTAAGAACAGCTTCCACGGAAGAACAATCGCTACTCTTACAGCAACAGGTCAGGACGGTTACCACACACATTTCGGTCCTTTTGTCGAAGGCTTCGTTTACGCTGAGGCTAACAATGCTGACGACGTACGCAAGCTCGCTGAGGAAAACAATTGTGTTGCAATCATGATGGAGCTCGTTCAGGGTGAAGGCGGTGTATGCAAGCTCGACCGTGAGTTTGTCGACGAAGTGAAAAAAATTGCCGACGAAAAGGATATGCTCATCATCATCGATGAGGTGCAGACAGGTAACGGCAGAACAGGCTCTCTCTACGCTTTCCAGCAGTACGACCTTATGCCCGATATCGTGACTACGGCAAAGGGCATCGGCGGAGGTCTTCCCATCGGTGTTGCAATGCTCGGAGAAAGGGTTGAGAATGTTCTCATTCCCGGCTCACACGGTACGACTTTCGGCGGTAATCCCGTATGCTGTGCAGGTGCTTGTAGTATCCTTTCAAGAATTGACGACGAGCTTCTCAGCGAAGTTCAGGCAAAGTCAAAATACATCTTTGAGGAATTTGAGGGTTCAAAGGGTGTAAAGAGTGTCAGCGGTCTCGGTCTTATGATCGGAATTGAAACAGAAAAAGAAGCAAAAGAAATCGTAAACGCTTGTATGCAGAAAGGTGTTCTCGTTCTTACTGCAAAGACAAAGATCAGACTTCTTCCTCCTCTTAACATCGGTTGGGATGAGCTTAAAAAGGCTGTTGCAATTCTTAAAGAAATCATCGCTGAATAATTCAGAATTAATACAAATAATAAAAGGGCGGATTGTTGTAAAACTTTCCGTCCTTAATTTTTTATGAGGTGAAGCTATGTGTACAGCAATAAGTTTTAAAACCAAAGACCACTACTTCGGCAGAACGCTCGACCTTGAATATCATTACAACGAAAGTGTTGTCGTAACACCGAGAAAATTTCCGTTTTCATTCTCAGACAAATCAGAAAGCAACAGTCACCTTGCTCTGATCGGAATTGCGACAGTTATCGACTCCTATCCCCTTTACTACGAAGCGACCAATGAATCGGGACTGAGTATGGCAGGGCTCAACTTCCCCGGTAACGCAGTTTTCTTTCCGATTGATGAAAACAAGAAAAATATCGCACCTTTTGAGTTTATACCGTTTATTCTTACACAATGTAAAAACGTCGATGAAGCAAAGACTTTACTGAAAAATATAAACTTAGCTGATATCGACTTCCGTCCTGATTTGAAAGCTTCACCGCTTCATTGGATAATTTCCGATAAAAGCGAAAGCATAACCGTCGAATCCGTCAGAGACGGATTGAAAATATACGACAATCCAATCGGTGTGCTTACCAACAATCCTCCTTTTGACTGGCAGATGACAAACCTCGCAAATTATATCAATCTTACTGCAGAAGAACCGAAAAACACCTTCGCACCGTCTGCAGATATCCGGACATTTTCCAAAGGAATGGGTGCTGTCGGTCTGCCGGGTGATCTTTCTTCAGTTTCTCGTTTTGTCCGTGTGGCTTTCACAAAGCTGAATTCCGTCTGCGGTGACAGCGAGGATGAAAGCGTGAGTCAGTTCTTTCACATTCTCGGCACAGTTGAGCATACAAAAGGATGTGTGCATCTCGGCAACGGAAAATATGAAATCACAGTTTATACTTCATGCTGTAACACGGATAAGGGAATTTTTTACTACACCACATACGAAAATCCGCAGATATCCGCTGTAAATATGCATAAGGAAAACCTTGATTCCAATACCCTTTATATATATCCGCTTGAGCATAAATCTCAGATAAACACAATAAATTTCTGACAAATCACGACTTTCAGATATACAAATATCCCGACAAAAATGACTTTGTCGGGATTGATAAATGTAACTGTTCGTCTGAAATGATCAAACTGTATTTTATACTCAGAACTGATTGATGACTTCTGAATATTTTGCGATGATTTCTTTTGCGACTTCGATCGTATCTTCTTCGCAGATTCCGTCTTTTCTCGGAATGTAATTTTCAAGGAAATTATTTTCAAACTGTGCCAGACGTTTATGCTGATAAGAGCATCTGTAATCGTGTCTGTCAAGAGGCTGTTTTCTCGAAAAGTCCTTGAGCTTTTTCGGATTGTCAAAGTATGCAGCTAACGCTCTGAAGTACATAAACCAACGCTGAGCGTAGAAATCCTTGACCATTCCGCCGAGTTCAAACCACGCTGTATCATAAAGAATGCTGCGGTCAAACGGCCCCCATATCGTATGGTACATAAGGAAGTTGAGGTCTATTGACTGCATTTCTTCCTTATTGTTACCGAGTTCATGTGATCTCTCGTAGACAGTAGAAAGATTTGTGCTTTCCTGAGTACGGAGTATTCTGTCCATATCTTCACAGATTTCAAGGAAGAGGTTACTTGCCTGCTCGTAATTGCGTACATTCTGCTCTTTGAAAAACTCTGTCGCAGTAATGTAAACAGGATAAGCAAATTCCGAAAGGAACTGACGGACAAAAGAAACGATATCGAGTCGCATTTTATCGTTTTTGGTCGCTTCTGAGTCGAGAATACTCTTTGCGATACCGTAAAGTTCCTTGAAGTCATATTTTCTCTCGATCGTATCGAAAGGAGCTGTGTGTCTGAGCTTTGTAGACGGTCTTGCACAGATGATCGAACCTGCACAGTCGTCGGTATTATAGCAGAGATTTTTCAGTCTTATGATTTCATCCGCAAAAGCATCTGTACGGTAGCGTTTCTTTGCGAATGTCTTTACAAGCTCGTCGGCATCAAAAGCCTCATCTGTCTTGATTGCCTCAAGCACAGCTGTACAGTACAGCGGATTTTCCGAAAAAGTGTCGAGCTCTATAGCTGTGCCGAGAAGTTTTTCACATCCGGAAATTGCATACGGGTTACGGCATACCTTATCCACGTCACCGCAGAGTCCTGTCCTTCCGTATCTGTTACCCTTGATAGCGACAAGGTGATTTTTGTCTTTAAGGAATGTCGGATTTTCTTCATCGGAGTCATTGATGATTACGAATCTGTCAGGTGAAGCTTTCTTGAAGAAGTCTTCATTGACAGCACTCATATGAGTGTAGCAGACAGCCTCGGTATCAAACTCCTCGAAAAGCTCTTCAAGTGCTTCTCCGAGTGAAACGAGATGTGAGTTATAGCCTTTTCTGTCGTTATCGTAAAGCGGCTCAACGATGTAACTGTGAGTTTCTCCGAGCAGGTCACGCTGAATTTCAAGGAATTTCTTATTGAAAACCGAGAAAAATGCATTTTCAGGCTTTATGAGGAAAATCGGCGGCAGATTGTGCCACATCGGAGCCTTGAAAATATCCATTTTAATATACTTTTTACGAAGACTGAACGGTACGCTCGGCATAATCGCAGGGAAAACCGGTGTGATTCCGAGATGCTTTTCTCTCTCTGTGATTTTCTTGCCGATATAGATTTTTCTTTCGAGATACTCTTTGCTGTTGACAGAGTTCATTGCAGCGACGTTACCCGTAAGCTGTCGCATAAGGAACGCAGGTCCGCTTGAAAACTCAACGCAGAACTCCTCAGCCATACCTATTTCACGCAGAGTACGGTAAAGTACACCGTCAAAGCCTACAGGCTGAAGGGCAGTATTGATACCGTGCATCGCCATAAAATCTATTTCTTTTTCCCAGCGGTCAAATCCCCAGTAGTTTCCTTCAAGAGAAAACATCTCATAGCTTGTCCTTGCACGGACTTTCTGCTTTACGGTATGGGTAATTTTTTCCTCAGGAAGAGGCGTGGTTGCGATGTATGAAATATCGTAGTCACCGCTTGTGATTATTACGTTGCAGAACTCATTTAGATAGCGGTAATAAGCCATCGCCAGACTTAAATTACTGTTGCCTGCAAGTACAACCTTTTTTGACTCTGAGTATATCTCATAGCAGTCATATCCGTCATCGGGTTCAATCTTTCTGACGATAAAATTGTCTATGATTTTCGGTGTATTTCTCAGGATAAAATCAAACATCTTTCTTCCTCCGTGCGGGATTTTCTGATAAAAAATCAGGGAATTACCTTAGACTAAAGACATTATACATTGTCCTGAGAAATAAATAAAGACAAAAATCAAAAAAATAAGAAAATTTACATTTTTACACTTTACATAATAACCATTTTAAAGTAAAATATATAGTATCGATAATCATGTTGTTGTATCTTTCAACAGCAACGGAGGGTGTAAAATGTTTAAAAGGATTTTACTTAAATTAAGTGGCGAAGTTCTCGCAGGTGAACAGGGTCACGGTATTGACTTTGATATGGTTACCAACGTCTGCTCTTACGTAAAAAAAGTCGCAGATATGGGCGTTCAGGTAGGTCTTGTAGTCGGCGGCGGCAACTTCTGGAGAGGCAGAAGCTCAGGTTCAATGAACAGAACACGTGCTGACAATATGGGTATGCTTGCTACCGTTATGAATTCACTTGCTCTTTGTGAGGCACTTGAGCAGCTTGGTGTGAAGGCACGTGTAATGAGTGCTGTCGCAATGCAGCCGATCGCTGAGCAGTTTGTAGCTCGTGACGCAGTAAAGCATCTTGAAAACGGTGAGGTCGTAATCTTCGGCTGCGGTACAGGTTGTCCGTTCTTCTCTACCGATACTACTGCAGCTCTCAGAGCAGCTGAGATCGAAGCCGACGTTATCTTCAAGGCTACAAACGTTGACGGTGTTTATGATAAAGACCCGAACAAATTTGACGACGCTGTGAAGTACGATACGCTTACTCATTCTGAAGTGCTCGCAAAAGGACTTAAGGTTATGGACAGTACTGCAGCTTCACTTTGCAGAGATAATTCAATTGCAATCCTCGTTTTCAATCTTGAAGATCCTGAAAATATCATCAGAGCAGTCAAGGGTGAAAACATCGGCACACTCGTTAAAGAATAATTTTTTACAATTTACATAAAGGAGACATAGCTATGAAAGAAGTTTACAGCTTTACAAGAGAAAAAATGACAAAAACAACAAACGTTCTTAAGGATGAATACGCATCAATCCGTGCAGGACGTGCAAACGCTGCAGTTCTTGACAAAATCCTCGTTGATTACTGGGGAGTTCCTACTCCTATCAATCAGATGGCTGCTATTTCTGTCGCAGAGGCAAGAATTCTCGTTATTCAGCCTTGGGATAAGTCATCTCTTGATCCGATTTACAAGGCAATTCAGGCTTCAGACATCGGCATTAACCCCCAGAACGACGGTGTTGTAATCCGTCTTACCTTCCCTGCTCTCACAGAGGACAGACGTAAGGAAATCGTTAAGGATATCAAGAAACTTGCTGAGGATTCAAAGGTTGCTATCCGTTCAATCCGTCGCGACTCAATTGACAAGATCAAGAAGATGCAGAAGGCTTCTGAGATCACAGAGGACGATCTTAAAAACGGTGAAAACGAGCTTCAGAAGATTACTGATGAGTTCGTTAAGAAGGTTGACGAAATCGCAGCAGCAAAAGAAAAAGAAGTTATGGAGATCTGAGGAGGCTGAATATCAGTCCCCTGAGTTAGCCTGACAAAATTTGAAAACAGGGGCAGCCGTTTAAGGTCTGCCCTTTTGTTTCGAGGTAGAAAATATGGAAAGAAAAATACCTGAACACATAGGAATAATAATGGACGGCAACGGCCGTTGGGCAAAGCAGAAAGGTCTCTCTCGTTCAGAAGGTCATAAAGCCGGAGCAAATGTTTTCAGAAGAATCTGTGAATATGCAGGTGAAATCGGTGTCAAATATATCACCTTCTATGCCTTCTCCACAGAAAACTGGCGCAGACCTCCCGACGAGGTCAATGCACTTATGAACCTTTTCCGTGCTTATCTTGACGAAGCGGAAGAACGTCAGGAGGAAAACTTGCAGAAAGGTATGAGAATCCACTTCATAGGTCACCGCGAAGGTGTACCTACGGATATCATCGAAAGATTTGAGACTACAGAGAGAGACTCCAGGGCTGCAGATAAAATCGATGTCAATATCGCTATAAACTACGGTGGCAGACTTGAAATCGTTGACGCTGTCAAAAAAATCGCTCAGAAAGTCAAGGACGGAGAGATTAATCCCGAAGATATAACTGAGCAGGATATCTCTGACAATATATACACAGCGGGTCAGGCAGACCCTGATCTTATAATCCGACCGAGCGGTGAATACAGACTTTCAAATTTCCTTATCTGGCAGTCTGCTTATTCAGAATTCTGGTTTTCAGACATTCTCTGGCCTGATTTTACTGAGGCTGACCTCGACAGAGCGATCGATGATTTCAATAACCGCAACAGACGTTTCGGAGGTGTCTGATGAAAACTCGAATTATAGCAGGTGTCACCTGCGCTTCGCTGGTAATAGCGTTGCTTTTCTTTATGGATACAATTGCTTTGCCGATGTTTGTAGCTCTTCTCAGTGCTCTTTCCGTCTATGAGCTGAACAAAGTAGCAAAGGTAAATCTGCCGATAACACTCGTTTCTATGGCAGCGGGCATCTTCATCCCGTTCAATGTGGCCTATGATTTGCTCGGCAAAATCGGAATCACACCGATGGCAGCATTGTCAGTTTATTTCATCACTATACTTACAATGATGATCAAATGGCATTCAAAAGTGAAATTCGAGCAAGTGTCGATGAGTCTTATCGCCTCGTTGGCTGTGCCGAACGCAGCTTCGTGCTGGATACGACTTTATAACTGGCGTTTTGACGGAGAAGCGGCACACGCTGAGTCACACGTGGTCTACATTATCCTTTTTGCCTGTTTCTGTGCATGGCTTACCGATACTTTTGCATATTTTGCAGGAGTGACTCTCGGAAAGCATAAGATGGCACCCGTCATCAGCCCGAAGAAAACCTGGGAAGGTGCAATCGGTGGAGTGCTCGGAACAGCAGTTTCTAATGTTATACTGTTTTTTGTTTTCAAAAAATGGTTTTTCAGCGTTCCGTTTACGGGTTGGGACTGGTATGCAGTTATTCCGATATCCGTTATCCTTTCGGTTGTCAGTATGTTTGGCGATCTTGCGGCCTCGGTTATCAAGCGTAACTACGGCATCAAGGACTACGGAAATCTCATCCCCGGTCATGGCGGAGTTATGGACAGAATCGATAGTGCTATCTTTGTATGGCCGGCAATGTATGCGATATTAAACATAATAAATGCGATTTAAAAATACATTTTAAGGTGATACTATGAGTAAAAAGGTAACTGTGCTCGGCTCAACAGGTTCAATCGGTACACAGGCACTCGAAGTAATCGAAATGCAGGGCTATGAGGTCCTTGCACTTACAGCGAGTACTAACGTCGACATAATTGAAGAACAGATCAGAAAATACAAACCGAAGTTTGCTGCGATGGTTGATGAAAAAGCTGCCACGGATCTTAAACTCCGTGTCGCTGACACAGATACAACGGTACTTTCAGGCAGAGACGGTGTATGCGAATGTGCGGCACTTGAGACTGATTATGTGCTTAACAGTATCGTCGGAATGGCAGGTCTTGAGCCTACTGTTGCGGCAATCAACTCAGGAAGTGAAATCGCTCTTGCAAACAAAGAAACTCTCGTTGCAGGCGGTCAGCTCGTAATGAACCTTGCAAAAGAAAAGGGTGTCAGCATCCTTCCTGTCGACAGCGAACACTCTGCTATATTTCAGTCGCTTCAGGGTTGTGCCGACAGAAAAGAAATAAAAAGACTTATTCTCACAGCATCGGGAGGTCCGTTTTTCGGAAAGAAACGTGAAGAGCTTCAGGATGTAACTGTCAAGGAGGCTCTCAACCACCCGAATTGGAGTATGGGTGCGAAAATCACCATTGACTCTGCTTCAATGATGAATAAGGGACTTGAACTCATAGAGGCTGTATGGCTTTTTGATATGAATCCGAACGATATCGACATCGTTGTACACAGACAAAGTGTGATACATTCTCTCGTTGAGTACTGTGACAATTCAGTCATTGCTCAGCTCGGTGTACCGGATATGAGAATTCCCATACAGTATGCACTTACCTACCCCAACAGAATCCCGTCTCCCGTAAGACAGCTTTCGCTGACGGAATACGGTACACTTACATTCTTTGAGCCTGATTACGAAACTTTCGGACTCATTAACGTCTGCAGAAAGGCTATTAACGACGGAGGACTTTTCCCTGCCTGTGCAAATGCCGCAAACGAGGAAGCAAACCTTGCTTTCCGTCAGGGTAAAATCAAGTTCTTGCAGATTGAAGAGCTTGTTCGCTCTGCCGTCGAGGCTTCGCAGCGTTTTGACACATATACTCTTGATGATGTGCTTGATATGTATAATTGGGCACGTAATTATGTAAAATCTGAAATTAACTGAGGTATTTATGGACGCGGTTTTATCTTTTATCTCAAACAACTGGACTATTCTCATCGCGATCGCCTTTTTCGGTCTGATCGTAATGGTGCATGAGTTGGGACACTTTACCTTCGCAAAACTTTTCAAGGTAAAGGTAAATGAATTTTCTATGGGTATGGGACCTAAGCTTTTCGGTAAAAAGAAGGGTGATACCCAGTATTCAGTGCGTCTTTTCCCTATCGGAGGATACGTCAGTATGGAGGGCGAGGATGAAGACAGCGAGGATGAACGTGCTTTTAACAAGAAGCCTTGCTGGCAGAGAATCGTCATCGTTGTTGCAGGTGCTCTTGTAAATATATTTCTCGGTCTTATCATCGTCGCACTTACTCTGAGCATCTCTGACGGACTCGCAGGTACAAACCGTGTTCACAGCTTCGTGGTAGACTCAAAGCAGGTCGGCGAATACAACGGACTTAAAACAAACGATAAACTTGTAAAAATTGACGGCAGAATGGTGCTGTACTATACAGATATTCCGTATCTTCTCAGCAGAACAGACGGCACTACTGACATAGTGGTTGAGCGTGAAGGAGAGAAAATCGAACTCACGGACGTAGCGCTATCTCCGTATCAGGTAGTCATCGTAGGTGTAGACAAGACTGTCGGCACCGTTTTCAAAGACACATTCAAGCAGTCGGCAAGTATCTGCCGTATGGTGTGGCTCAGTCTTTTCGATATGGTAACGGGTAAATATTCTATCAAGGATGTTTCAGGTCCCGTGGGTGTTGTAGGCTTCGTGTCCGATGCGGCTCAGGAGTCAGTTAAATCCTCAGACTATACAGGTCTTCTCACTATGATGGCACTTATAACGATCAATATCGGTCTTTTCAATCTCTTGCCGGTTCCCGCACTTGACGGCGGCAGACTTTTATTCCTTTTCATCGAGCTTATCAGAAGAAAACCGATTAATCAGAAGTACGAAGCGTGGGTACACGGTATCGGAATGGCAATACTTCTTCTGTTTATGGTAGCAATTACGTTTAAAGATATTTATACTTTGATTGTTAATTGATTTTCGGGAGGATCAGTAAAATGGAACGCAGAAAGACTAAAAAAGTTAAAGTCGGCAGTATTTACATCGGCGGTGACGCACCTGTAAGTGTGCAGTCAATGCTCAATAAACCTGCTCACGATTTTGAGGCAAGCGTAGCTCAGGCTGTCGAGCTTGAAAAGGCAGGCTGTCAGGTTATCCGCGGTGCAATTCCCGATATGGATGCAGTCGGTCTTATTCCCGCTTTGAAAGAAGCTGTAAAAGCTCCGATCGTCGCAGATATCCATTTTGACTACCGCCTTGCAATCGAGGCTGTTGCGGCAGGTGTTGATAAAGTTCGTATCAACCCCGGTAACATCGGATCTGACGACAGAGTAAAGGCTGTCGTTGACGCTTGTAAGAGTAAGAATATCCCTATCCGCATCGGAGTTAATTCAGGCTCCGTTGAAAAAGAAATTCTTGCAAAGTACGGTGCACCGACTCCCGAAGCAATGGCAGAAAGTGCGATGTACCACGCATCTTTACTTGAAAAATTTGATTTTGATGATATCGTTATTTCTATCAAATCATCAAATGTTGAAAATATGATCAAAGCATACGAAACCGTAGCCGAGAGATGCAGCTATCCGTTACACCTCGGTGTGACTGAAGCCGGTACGGCACGTATGGGACTTATAAAGTCAAGTGCAGGCATAGGAAGCCTTCTTATGCACGGCATTGGTGACACGATCCGTGTTTCACTTACGGATGATCCCGTGAACGAAGTTTATGCGGGTCACGATATACTCAAGGCACTCGGTCTCAAGTCTGACAGCGTTCAGATTGTCTCCTGCCCGACCTGCGGAAGAACAAAAATCGACCTTATTTCAGTTGCAAACGAAGTCGAAAACGCACTTCGTGACTGCACAAAGAAGATCACGGTTGCAGTTATGGGCTGTGTCGTGAACGGACCCGGTGAAGCACGTGAAGCAGACATCGGAATCGCAGGCGGTGACGGCTGTGCAATGCTCTTCAGAAAGGGCGTAATTTTAAGAAAGATCGACGAAAAAGACATCGTCACGGAACTATTGGCAGAGATAGATAAGATGTAAAAATAAGGAAGTGCAAGATGAAGGCAGTCAGTTTTTTAAGCCTTTTCGGTGACTATCTTGACAACAGCATATTGGCTTATTTCGGCAACGCTACCGTTGAAAGCATCGAGGCAACTCTTTCTGACAGAACAGTCAGAATGGTTGTCGGCTTTGGTGCACCCGTTGATACCTCCGTTATCAGGAGAGCTCAGGAAGAGCTTAAAAGAGTGATGAATCTGCGTGAAATCAAAATGGATTTCCACTTTCCACCTGAAAGTCTTGATCTTAATTACATTTCAGGTTTTGTCAAAGAGATTTACGAAAATTTTCCTGTATCAAAGGCGATCCTCGACGGTGCTGTATACAACTTCAGTGTTGACAAGCTTACAATCAACCTTGCTTCAAACGGTAAGGATACACTCATAAATCTCGGCTGCGAAAAATTCATCCGTGAGACTCTCGACAGTCGTTTCGAACGTCTCGTGAAAGTCGAATTCATCAGCAACGTTTCAAATGACGACGATATAGAAAAGCTCAAAGAGTTTCAGCAGAAAGAAAATCAGAAGCTCATCGATGCACAGCCCAAAAAGCAGCCCGCTGCAGTCAAGCCGTCAGGCGGTGAATCTGCTCCGAAAAAACCGCTTGAGCAGACTTATGAAGATCTGCCGATTTCCCTTTCAAACGCAAAGCCGATTTACGGTTCAGTCATAAAGCTAAAGCCGAAGCCGATTGCAGAGTGTCTGCCCGAAGACGGTGAAGTCGTCATCTGGGGCGATATCTTCGCAGTCGATGTCAAGGAATCACGTGACGGCAAGTACAGCATTATAAACTTCAGTCTGACTGACTACACTTCTTCTTACATCGTCAAGGTTTTCGGTGAGAAGAAAAAATGTACTGAGATCGTGGATTCGATCAAAAAAGGCATTACTGTAATGGTACGCGGTCCTATCAGTATGGACACATATCAGAGAAGCTATATTATTACAGCAAGAGCGATTATGCTCATTGATAAAATCACTAGAAAAGACGAAGCACCCGAAAAGCGTGTGGAGCTTCATCTTCATACAAATATGTCAACCATGGACGGTATGACAAGTGCAAAAGCACTCGTAAGCCGTGCTGCAGCGTGGGGACAGAAAGCTATTGCGATAACTGACCACGGATGCGTTCAGGGTTTCCCTGAGGCATGTAACACGGCAGCGAAAGCAGGAATAAAAATCATATACGGTATGGAAGGCTACCTTGTCGATGACGATGATTTCTATGACAGCTACGGCTTTAAAAACGGTGACGAAATACCCAAGGACTACATTGAGGAGGTCCGAAGCAGAAGGACATACCACATTATCATCCTTGTCAAGAATACACAGGGACTTAAAAATCTCTATAAATTAATTACTGAATCAAATCTTAAATTTTTCAAAAAACGTCCGAGAATTCCGCGTCACAGACTTATGCAGCTCAGAGAGGGACTTATCATCGGAAGTGCCTGCGAAGCAGGCGAACTCTATCAGGCTATGACAGACGGAAAGAGTGACGAGGAGCTTATGAGGGTTGCTTCTTTCTACGACTATGTTGAAGTTCAGCCCATAGGTAACAACCGATTTATGATCCGTTCGACGGACGAAAAGTTTGACGATGTCAGAAGTGATACTGACCTTCAGAATCATAACAGACGTCTGATTAATATCGCTGACAGGCTCAATAAACTCGTCGTTGCGACAGGTGACGTTCATTTTATGGACGAAAAGGATGCGATTTACCGTGAAATCCTGATGACATCCATGGGATTCAAGGATGCATCCGAGCAGGCACCCCTTTATATGCGTACAACGCAGGAAATGCTCGACGAATTCAGTTACCTCGGAGAGGAAACTGCCAGAGAGATAGTTATAACAAACACCAATAAAATCGCTGATATGTGCGAAAAGGATATCACTCCTTTCCCGCGTGGCACATTCCCGCCCAGCCTTGACGGTGCCGATGAGGATCTGACAAGAATCTGCTGGGAGAGAACGAAACGCGATTACGGTGATCCCGTTCCCGAAAACGTTGCAAAACGTCTCGAAAAGGAACTCAAATCAATCATTTCAAACGGTTTCGGTGTTCTTTATATGATTGCACAGAAGCTCGTTTATAACTCCGAAGAGCACGGATATTACGTCGGATCACGAGGTTCTGTCGGTTCATCATTCGTTGCACACGCGGCAGGTATATCAGAGGTTAATCCGCTTCCTCCGCATTATGTATGCAGACAGTGTAAGCACAGTGAATTCTTCGAGGACGGTTCCGTCGGCTCAGGATTCGACCTTCCGCCCAAGGATTGTCCGCATTGCGGAATTCCGATGCATCGTGACGGTCACGATATCCCGTTTGAAACATTCCTCGGATTCAAGGGTGACAAACAGCCTGATATCGACCTTAACTTCAGCGGTGAATATCAGTTCTACGCTCACCGTTATACGGAAGAGCTTTTCGGACTTGACCACACTTTCAAAGCAGGTACGATCGGTACCGTTGCGGATAAAACAGCGTACGGTTTTGTCAAGAAATGGGAAGAAGCAAGAGGTCTTACTCTCAGCCGTGCAGAAGAAGATCGCCTCACTCAGGGATGTGTAGGTGTAAAGCGTACGACGGGACAGCACCCGGGCGGAATGGTTGTTATTCCTGCGTGTAACGATGCTGAAGACTTCACACCGATTCAGCACCCTGCAGATGATGTCGCAGGCGGACTTCGCACGACGCACTTTGACTTCCGTTCACTTCACGATACTATTCTTAAGCTTGATAACCTCGGTCACGATGTCCCGACACTTTACAAGCACCTTGAAGATTCTACGGGAATCAAAGTCTTTGAGGCAGATGTGTGTGATCCGAAGCTTTATCAGCTTCTCACCTCACCCGAACCGTTAGGCGTAACGGCAGAGGACATCGACTGTGAAACAGGAACACTTTCGCTCCCCGAGCTCGGCACACCGTTTGTACGTCAGATGCTTATGGATGCGAAGCCGAAAAACTTTTCCGATATGCTTCAGATTTCAGGTCTTTCGCACGGTACGGGCGTGTGGCTCGGAAATGCTCAGGAGCTTATAGAAAAAGGTATATGTACGATTTCAAATGTTATCGGTACCCGTGACAATATCATGGTTTTCCTTATGCATAAGGGACTCGAGCCTGATATGGCTTTCAAAATCATGGAAATCGTCCGTAAGGGTAATGCGACAAAGCTTCTTACAGAGGATCATATGAATGCTATGCGTGAGCATAATGTTCCGCAGTGGTACATTGATTCTTGCATGAAGATTGAGTATATGTTCCCGAAGGCTCACGCCGCAGCTTACGTTATCGCTGCGATGCGACTTGCCTGGTACAAGATATATCATCCGCTTGAATACTATGCGACGTATATGTCAGTACGAGGCGAAGACCTTGACACGGTTGCTATAATGAACGGCAGAGATGCTGTCAAAGCCTGTATGCAGGCGATCAAGGCAAAGGGACACGAAGCGACCGCAAAAGAAGAAGGTATCTACACCTCAATGCAGGTCGTAAATGAGATGATGGCACGAGGGGTCGGTTTCCTGCCCGTCGACCTTTATAAGTCTCACGCAAATATTTACAAAATTGAAGACGGTAAAATCAGACTTCCGTTTTCCGCTATGTCAGGCACGGGTGAATCCGCTGCCGTGGCATTGATGAATGCACGTGATGACGGTCAGGGTGAGTATATGTCCCGTGAAGACCTTCAGCAGCGTGCAGGTATCAGTAAATCAGTTATGGAAACGCTTGAAGCGTGCGGTGCACTTGAGGGGTTGCCTGAAAGCACACAGATGAGCTTCTTCAGCTTTTAATAATCGGGGGAGAACTTAAAATGGTAGATTTAACAAAATTATGGAAAATGAGAGACATCCTGCCTGTTATCATTGTCGATAATATGAGCGGAAAGGTAATCAAACACGGTTATATGAACAAGGAGGCTTTTGCATATACACTTAAAAGCCACCGTGTATGGTACTATAATCTCGAAACAAAGGATGTCGAAAAGTTTGGCGAAGAAACGGGTGAGGTGCAGAAGCTCGTTTCAATCAAAGCTGATAACAACTATGAATCTTTACTGATTTACGTTGAACAGATCGGTTTCGTATTAAGAAAAGAAAAAGGTTATAAGACCTGCTACATTCACGAAATCTATTCACGAAGTCACGGTAGTGTTTCAAAACGCAGAAAGTTCGGCAAGGTCGAAGTGGATGAAAACTTCGACTACTCAAAGGAAGACTACGAGGACGACTACGAATACGAAGAATAAAATCAAAGGGGGCTTACTGAGATGTGGTGGAAAATACTGCTGGCAGTTTTAGCTGTAATTGTCATCATGACACTCATCAGAGCAATACTTTTAAAACCGAAAAAAATCGAAAAAGTTAAAGTCAGGGATGTAAAAATCGACGAGAAGAAGGTCGCAGAGCATCTCTCTGATGCGATCAAATTCAAAACGATTTCAAGGGTAAGAGATGAGGGCGTAGACTGGGACGAATTTGAAAAGTTTCACGAGTATCTCGACAAGACTTACCCTCTCGTCGCCAAGAATACTACAAAAGAGATAATCGACAAAGCAAGCCTTCTCTACCTCTGGAAGGGTAAAAATCCCGACCTTGAGCCTATGGCTATGCTCGCTCATCAGGACGTCGTGCCTGTTTCCGAAGGTACTGAAAAGGACTGGAAATATGATGCTTTCAGCGGTCATATAGACGGCGAATACGTCTGGGGCAGAGGCGCACTTGATATGAAAAACCACCTCATCTGCGTAATGGAAGCCGTAGAAACGCTTATGGCTGAAGGTTTCCAGCCTGACAGAGACGTTTACCTCTGCTTCGGTCATAACGAGGAAACAGTTTCGACTGTTTATTCAGGCGCAGGAACTATCGTAAAAACTCTCAAAGAGAGAGGTGTACGCCTTGACAGCGTACTTGACGAGGGTAGTGCACTCATCAAGCTGAAAGTTCCCGGAATCATCGATACACACCTTGCTGCAGTCGGTACGGCTGAAAAGGGTTATGTCGATATGAAAATCACTCTTCACGACAAGGGCGGTCACACATCGGCGGCACCGAAGCACAGCGGTATGTGGAAGCTTGCAAATGCAGTACGTGATCTTGAAAAGAATCAGTTCAGATCACATTGGTTGCCGTTCCTTGATGAGCTTGTCAAGGCGGTAGGCGGCAGAGCAACTTTCCTCGGAAAGCTTATAATCTGCAACTATAACTTCTTCAAGCCTTTACTGAAGGCAATACTTGTATCCATTCCTCAGGGTGCAAGTCTCGCAAGAACGATCACGAGCGTCTCAATGTGTGAAGGCAGTCCTGCAGCTAACGTACTTCCGCAGAGACCGAGCATTACCGTAAACTTCCGTCCTCTTCCCGGTGACAGTCTTGCAGACGTCGAGGCACACGTCAGAAAGAAGATCAGATACAAGGACATCGACATCGAGTATTTCAACGGAAAGGAAGCTACTCCGTTCTCACCCACGGATTCGAGAGCATTCAAGGCTATCGAGAGTGTGGAAAACAGCATTCATCCCGAAGGCGTAGCAGTCGCACCGTACCTTGTAATGGGCGGTACTGACGCTTACCGTTACGGAGAGATCTGTGACAACATCCTACGTTTCGCACCGTTCAATGTTCCTCTTTCTCTCTTCTTTACAACTCACGCTACAAACGAGAGAATCCCCATCGACTCACTCGCTGAAGCAGTTGTATTTTTCAGAGAGTACATAATCAAGGTTTCAGATAAGGATTAAAAAATTACGGACACCTCACGAGGTGTCCGTTTTGCTTATTGTTCGATAAATCCTTGTGATACAAGATCATCACCTGTTACCAATAAATATACATCTTTTACGCCTTTGAGGAATATCTATTAAATAAACTACGTGAAAGGGGTATTTTTATGGCATATCAGAAGTTTGGTGTTGATCTGTCAAGGTTTCAGCAGGGCATCAGCTTTGATGCACTCGTATCTGCAGGGGTAGAGTTTGTAATCCTGCGAGGTGCATATCACCTGACAAAGGACAGCGAATTTGAAAACTTTTATGCTCAGGCAAAAAGGAGAAATCTTCCCGTCGGGGTATATCTTTACACTATCGCGACCACACCTCAGGGTGCGAGAGAAGAAGCAGAGTTTCTCCTTAACAATGTTCTGAAAGGCAAGCAGTTTGAGCTGCCCGTTTACATCGACATCGAAGACGAAAGGTACTACTCACGTCCGAGGGCAAATAACTCCGCTGTCGTAAAGGCTTTCTGCGACACACTCGAAGCAAACGACTACTTCGCAGGAGTGTATGCATCTACTTATTTCTTTGCAACCTACCTCGATGACTCTCAGCTGAAGGCATACACCCATTGGGTAGCACAGTGGTCGACTCAGCTCACTTATCCTGATACGAGCGTAGTGGGAATATGGCAGTTCGGCGGAAGCACCAACCGTCTGAGAAGCCCCATTATAGCCGGGATGAATGTCGATCAGGACTATATGTACAAGGACTTCCCGTCAATCATAAAATCATACGGACTGAACGGATTTTCACGTCAGGATTCACCTGTCATCAAGCCTGTCAATCCCCCGTCGGATGTGGGTGTTCTGAAAAAAGGTGATGCAAATGCAGGAGTGTACCTTCTCAAGCAGAATATTCTTCTCCTTCACAAAAAGGGTGTGATAACTCAGAGCGTGGACGACAACAACATCTTCGGAGAAGGAACGGAAGTTGCCGTCAGACAGATTCAGAAAGCGGCAAAAATTACCGAAGACGGAATCGTCGGTGCACAGACAATCAGAGCGATCAGGAATCTTCTTGAATAGGAAAAAGAACGGAGCTTTGCGGCTCCGTTCTGATTTTTTATGATTATTTTACTCCCTTGATCTTTACGCTGTACTGATATGTGCCGACCTTGAGTTTGTACGGTTCATGAAGACAAGCGTTACCGGGCATATCGCCACCGACACCTCTCTGACGGTGGTCGATATTGAGTGTAAGATAGTCGTCCTTTTCAAGCTCATAGAGATGCTTTGCACTTTCGAGCTTCTCCTGTGAGTACTCACGAAGGCTGAAATCAAAAGTCTTATCTGCTGAGATTTCGATTCCGTAGCCTTTATCATTAGTGATCGTAAGGCTTCGTGTATCCGTACGGTTACCGTTTTCCTGCGGACGCATATATCTGTGTTCAAGGGTTTCGGGTGTAGCAGTATACTTGCCGACCTTCTGACCTGTCTTTCTGTCGATGTACGCCTCGTGCGGACCTCTGCCGTACCACGAAACGTTTGAGAATTCCTTGCAGATACCGAGTCTGACACCTGCCTTAACCATCGGAAGGACAAGTCCTGTCATGCACTGGCTGAAGTCAACCGTTCCGTCAACGTGGAAGATGAACTGTGTCTCAACACTTTTTGTAAGAGGTGCATTCCACTTGATGTGAACAAACACAGAACCGTTAAGGGTTGAAACGTGACAGCTCTTGACGCTTACCATTCTGCTTACGCAATCCCAGGTATAAAGCGGATTGATACGCTTGAACATCGGTGCGAAGTTGAAATAGTTTGTATCGTTATCCGTAAGCGGACGGAAGAAATTCGGTCTGAGAGTAAGACTTGTGTCAAGTATATTACCCTTGCCGAAGTCGAGAGACACGAGCTCACCTTTATAGAATCTCGCGGTAGTTTCACCTGCCGTGATATTATAAACACCGTCTATAACTCTGCAGGAAACTACGCCCGGAACAGCCTCTGTCTCTTCCTTGATATCACTTACAACAAACTGTGTGAAGCTGATTTCTTCATCCTTGTCGTGCCACTCGTTCTTTGACTTGTAGCGGAATGAAATAGTAAGAATGTATTCGCCTGTGCCGAAGTTTTTCTTGTAAGGTACAGCAACTCTGCCGACTGACTGCGGAGCCATACCGTCAAGATTGAGCTTTCCGCCTTCGATCTTTTTGCCGTCGCAGGTGATTTCCCACGTAGCGTAGCAGTAGTCAAGAGATACAAAATAGTTTTTATTCTTGATACCGTAAATCTGATTTTTCTTATCAAGTTCAACGGCACAGATATTTGAGTAAACCTGCTTAACCTCGTAATACGCAGGGTGCGGTACACGGTCTGCACCGATGATACCGTTAGCGCAGAAATAGTAGCTGGAGTTGCCTTCCTTGAAGTCTCCGCCGTAGAGCCATTTTTCCTGTCCGTCTTCGACCACGCGGATTGACTGATCTACATAGTCCCAGATAAATCCGCCTGTCATATGATCGTACATCTCGAAATCATCAACGTATTCCTTGAGATTGCCGAGGCTGTTTTCCATACTGTGAGCATACTCGCAGTAGATAACCGGATGAGTTCTGAAAATCTTTTCAGGTACGGGCTTATTGTCTGCAGCAAGTGCGTTTGCCACATTATCAAAAAGAGTTGTCTTTATCTCACGCTGATTCACAAGGTCCTCAACGATTCTCTCTGTGGGATACATACGGCTGATGAAATCTGACTTTGTGAAGTCGAAGTCACCTTCGTAGTGAATGGGATACAGGTCGCACAGCTCAAGCATAGCTTCCTTCATACGGCTGAAGTTTGTACCGTCGCCTGCCTCGTTACCGAGTGACCAGAAGCAGATACAAGCGTGGCTTCTGTCACGAAGGATCATACGCTCAGCTCTGTCGACTACAGCCGCTGTCCAGATAGGATTGTCGCCCGGAACGTTCTTACGTCTTACACCGTGTGACTCAACGTCGCACTCATCCATTACGTAGAAGCCAAGTTCATCGCAAAGCTCATAGAAAAACGGGTCATCGGGGTAATGGCTTGTTCTGATTGCATTGATATTAGCCTTTTTCATAAGGTGAAGGTCTGTGATAAAAGTTTCTCTCGGCACAGCCCAGCCGTGGTCAGGGTGGAAATCGTGACGGTTAACACCTTTTATGATAACCTTCTGACCGTTGACATAGTAAACGTTGCCGATGATCTCAACACGCTTAAAGCCGATTCTGATCTGCTTTTTAACGATGCATTTTCTTGAGTCATAGATAGCAACCTCAAGCTTATAAAGCTCGGGTGTCTCCGCAGACCACTTACGTACATTCTTTTCGATGTGTTTGATTTTAATTCCCTTGCTGTCTGTCTTCTCGTTATAGATAACATTACCGTCAAGGCTTACCTTGCAGGTGACACTTGCCTCTTTGCTGAGTGTAACGGCAAGGTCGAGCACACCGTCTGTCATTGTATCATCAAGAGTAGCGGCAGCATAGATATCATTGATAGTAGTTTCAGGCTCTGCGACGATATAGACGTCACGGTAAATACCAGAAAGCTGCCACATATCCTGATTTTCAAGGTAAGTAGCATCACTGAAACGCATAACTTTTGCTGCAAGGATATTTTCACCGTCAATAACATAGTCGGTGATGTCGAACTCAGCAGGAGTCATAGCACCCTGAGAATAGCCGACATATTTTCCGTTAATATAAACATAAAGAGCAGACTTAGCTGCACCGAAGTGAAGTATAAGTCTTCTGCCGTCAAAGTTTTCGGGAAGAGTGAAAGTCTTTCTGTAAAGACCGATTTCATTTCGGCAATGGCTTACCTTCGGAATCTCGCACTCAACAGTAGAAACCTGAGGAGGCATATAAGAGCAAAGGTAAATCGGCTTACCGTAACCAAAACTCTGCCATACTGAAGGTACGGGAATCTCGTCCCATTCGTTGTCGTAGAATCCCGGTTGTTCAAAGCAAGCGGGTTCATCCTTTATACCCATCTGCCAGTAAAACTTCCACATACCGTTAAGACTGAGTTTGTACTTTGACTCGTCAGGATTTGCCTTATCCCTTGCATCAAAGGGCAGAGCAAGATTGTGACCGTCGAGCTTGTTCTCTTTGAAGAACATGGGATTTTCCCATCTGTGCATTGTTGTGCTCATAGTTGATCCTCCTATACAGAATTATCGCGTATTATATTCATTATACATTGTATACGGTATTTCGTCAAATAAAAAAACTGATTAAAATTTTGTGGATTTGTGTTGTAAAAATTCTGTTATTATATTATAATAAAATGTATTTTGAAATTGAGGGTGTTTTCAGATGACCAGAATAGGTTTTGACAACGAAAAATATCTCAGATTGCAGTCTCAGCACATCAAAGAGAGGATCAATAAATTCGGCGGTAAGCTTTACCTTGAATTCGGCGGTAAGCTTTTTGATGATTTTCACGCATCGAGAGTCTTGCCGGGTTTTGCTCCCGACAGTAAGATAAAAATGCTTGAGCAGCTTAAAGATCAGGCTGAGGTTGTTATCGTAATCAATGCTGCGGATATCGAGAAAAACAAAATCCGCGGTGACCTCGGTATCACTTATGATCTTGATGTACTTCGTCTTATCGACGCTTTCAGAAATATCGACCTTTATGTCGGCAGCGTTGTAATGACACGTTATCAGGGACAGCCTGCGGCTGATGCTTTCTGTAAACGTCTTGACTCTCTCGGGATAAAGGTTTACCGTCATTATCCCATCGAAGGATATCCGTCAGACGTTGAAAAGATCGTCAGCGACGAAGGCTTCGGCAGAAACGAATACATCGAAACCACCCGTTCTCTCGTCGTTCTTACCGCACCGGGTCCCGGCAGCGGAAAGATGGCAACCTGTCTGTCTCAGCTCTATCACGAGCATAAGAGAGGAGTCAGCGCAGGTTACGCAAAGTTTGAGACGTTCCCTATCTGGAATCTTCCTCTCAAGCATCCTGTCAACCTCGCTTATGAAGCTGCGACGGCAGATCTCAATGATGTAAATATGATCGACCCGTTCCACCTTGAAGCTTACGGAGAAACGACCGTAAACTATAACCGTGACGTTGAGATTTTCCCCGTTCTTGCTGCAACCTTTGATCAGATTTACGGTGAATGTCCGTACAAATCACCTACCGATATGGGTGTAAATATGGCAGGTAACTGTATTTTTGACGATGAAGCTTGTTGTGATGCATCACGTCAAGAAATTATCAGACGTTACTATGCTGAACTGTGTGCTGTTAAAAAAGGTCTCGGAAATAAGGAAACAGTCACAAAGATTAAACTCATAATGAAGCAGACAGGAATCACGGTCGACGAACGTCCTGTCATAGCAAAAGCTCTCAAGAGAGCAGAGGAAACAGGCGGTCCCGCAGTCGCAATCGAAATCGGAGAAAATGAAATCGTCACAGGAAAGACATCACTTCTCATGGGAGCAAGTGCGGCAGCAGTTCTCAATGCTCTGAAAAAACTTGCAGGTATTGAAGAAGATGCACTTCTCATCTCTCCCGAAGTAATCGAACCTGTTCAGGAGCTTAAAGTGAGGTATATGGGCAACCATAACCCACGACTGCACGTTGACGAGGCGCTTATCGCTCTTTCGATCTCCGCAGCTACCGACCCGAGAGCAAAGCTGGCTGTCGAGCAGATACCCAAGCTCCGCGGTATGCAGGCTCATGCGACGGTTATCCTCACAAGCGGAGATGAGTCGATGTTTAAAAAATTCGGTGTTAATCTCACTTGCGAACCGCAGTATCAGACAAAGAAGCTGTATCATAAATAAATTAATAAAAATATCCCTTGTAAAAGGGTAGTTGTTTCTGTTAGAATATAATCATCAAATGAAAAGGAGTCTTAACTATGGCAATCCTTAAAAACGCATTTTGCAGAGTATATCAGAAAACATTCAAAATGGTTATGCCCGTTTTCAATTGGGACGAGCCTGAGCTTCTCAAGGGACCGGGTGCAATAAAAGACTTGCCCGCACTCGTAAAGTCAAAGGGTGTTTCAAATGTTCTTGTAGTTACGGATAAAGGACTTATGAGTCTTAATCTTCTCGACAGCCTTTTTGAAAATCTCGAAAAGCAGAATATCAAGTATACTGTCTATGACGGTGTTCAGCCGAATCCGTCGATTGAAAATATCGAAGAAGGCAGAAGAATCTACCTTAAAAACGGATGCGAAGGTATCATCGCTTTCGGCGGTGGTTCTCCCATGGACTGTGCAAAGGTAGTCGGTGCAAGAATTGCTAACCCGAACAAGACTGTTTCTCAGATGAGAGGTCTTCTCAAGGTTGTTCATAAGATTCCGCCTTTCTTTGCTGTTCCCACTACAGCAGGTACAGGCTCAGAGACAACTCTCGCTGCTGTCGTTTCAAATATGCAGACTCACGAAAAGTATGCTATCAACGACCCTCAGCTCCGTCCTAAGTATGCTGTTCTCGACCCTGAGCTTACAACGGGTCTTCCCAAGAAGATCACTTCAACTACAGGTATGGACGCACTTACTCACGCAGTCGAAGCTTACATCGGTCAAAGTGGCGTAAAGAGCACTAACGACTACGCTGAAAGAGCTACAAAGCTCATTTTCGAAAACCTTGAAAAGGCTTATGAGGACGGTAAGGACATCGAAGCCCGTGAAAATATGCTCGTTGCGTCATTCTATGCAGGTATGGCATTCACAAGAGCTTACGTAGGTTACGTTCACGCTATCGCACATAATCTCGGCGGTCTTTACGGTACACCTCACGGACTTGCAAACGCAGTTATCCTTCCGCACGTGCTTGAGTACTACGGTGAGGTTGCTTACTCAAAGCTTGCAGACCTTGCTGAGATCGTAGGAATCGACGGTGCAGACGATAAGGAGAAGGCAGAAAAGTTCATCGAAGAAATCAAGAGAATGAACAAGGCTATGGATATCCCTGAGCACTTCGACTTCATCAAGGACGAAGACATCCCGACAATTGTTGAACGTGCACTTAAGGAAGGCAATCCCCTCTACCCTGTTCCGAAGATCATGGACGAAGAAGACTGTGCAATGGTCATCAGAACGATCCGCGGCTTCTGATAATTTTATAAAATCAATCACTCTGAGTTCCTTCTCAGGGTGATTTTTTACATTTTCTTCAAATTACTGATTGACGAAATAAAATAAAAGAGAGTATAATATTTTTTCGAAAAAGCGAGGTGTTTGTTTTGCTAAAACGTTTTTTAAGCTACTATAAACCACATAAAAAGATGATGACATTGGATATGCTTGCCGCTTTGATGATATCCGTCATTGGTATGATTTATCCTGTCGTTACAAATAAAATGCTCAACGAGTACATCCCGAACAAAATGTACAAAACCATCGTCATAGCGGGTGTTATCGTTCTTTCTCTTTATTTTATCAGAATGCTGCTTAACTATTTTGTGCAGTATTACGGTCACGTCATCGGTGTACATATGCAGTCACAGATGAGAAAAGACCTTTTTGCACATCTTGAAAAGCTGCCGTTTACCTTCTTTGACAACAACGAAACGGGTAAGATAATGACCCGTCTCACAAGTGACCTTTTCGAAGTGGTTGAACTCGCACATCACGGTCCCGAAAATCTGCTTATCAGCTCCATTATGATCATACTTTCGTTCAGCTATCTGATTACGATAGACTGGATTCTGACGCTGATTATATTTGCCTGTGTGCCCATCCTGGTTGTAGTTACAATTCACTGCCGTAAGGCGATGAAATCTGCCTTCCAGGACAGAAGAAAAAGCAACGCTATCATCAATGCCGCAGTTGAAAGCAGCGTGACGGGTATCCGCGTTACAAAGGCTTACACAAACTATGATACTGAAATCAAGAAGTTTGAAAAAGGCGACAAGGAGTTTGTCGGTTCATCCTACCGTGCGTATAAGGCAATGGGTAAATTCCACTCATCGACTACGTTCATTACGGAAGTTTTCAATGTTTTTATCCTCATTGCAGGCGGACTTTTCCTTTATTCGGGAAGAATTTCCTTTGGTGACTACTCAACTTTTATCGTTTCGGTTAATCTCTTCATCAATCCCGTGAATACTCTCATCGGATTTATGGAGCAGTTTCAGAACGGTGTCAGCGGATTCAAACGTTTCTGCGAGATAATGGACGAAGCTCCTGAGCAGGACAAGCCCGATGCCAAGATACTCGAAAACGTTCAGGGTGAAATTGAATTCAGAAACGTCAACTACTCTTATGAGACCTCCAAGGGTGTTCTCAAGGATGTAAATCTCAGGATTGCAAAGGGACGTAAGGTTGCTCTCGTCGGTCCGTCAGGCGGCGGTAAGACAACTCTTTGTCATCTCCTCCCGAACTTCTACAAGCTCGGTGAAGAGGACGGTTCAATCCTCATTGACGGCACAGACATCCGTGACATCACGCTCGACTCACTCAGACGTAATATCGGCATCGTTCAGCAGGATGTTTTCCTCTTTGCGGGAACTATCCGTGAAAATATCCTTTATGGCAGACCCGATGCGACGGAAGAAGAAATTCACGAAGCTGCAAAACGTGCAAATATCCACGATTACATTATGACACTCGAAAACGGATACGACACCGAAATCGGTGAACGCGGTGTCAAGCTCTCAGGCGGACAGAAGCAAAGACTCAGCATCGCAAGAGTTTTCCTCAAAGACCCTGCAATCCTCATCCTTGATGAGGCAACGAGTGCACTTGACAATACAACGGAAGTTCTTATCCAGCAGGCACTTGACGAACTCTGCAAAGGCAGAACCACTCTCGTAGTTGCCCACAGACTTTCGACGATACGAAACGCTGACGAGATCGCAGTAGTCATCGACGGAAAGATCAGAGAACGAGGCACTCACGACGAGCTCATAGAAGCCAACGGAACATACAAAAAGCTTTATTCTCTTCAGTTCAGGGAGAATGACTTAATTGAATAAAAAATTACACCTTGGAAAATTAATTCCAAGGTGTTTTTCACTCTGCTTCACCGCAGTAACGGTAAAAAATTTCGCCAAATAAACCTTCACATTTATCAATTACAATTTTATCTCCGGTTGAAGGCGGATATTTGGAATATATTATGATCGAATGTTCTTCTCCGTCAGATGAAGCAAAGAACAGTTCTCTTTCATAAGTAATACGCCGTACTCCTATACTTTCTCGCTCAAGCACTTCAGTTTCATATCTTTCAATAATCTTCCACGAGCTTTCATTAACTGTGGTGTATAAGGCAACTGAAAAAGCTACAAACAGTACGGAAATTGCAACAACTTTTACAATTCTTTCTGTCAATCCTTTTGATGAGAGTTTACTTTCAAAAAACATTAAAAAGACCATTGAAATTGCAAAAATAACAAATCCAAACAATAGTGTTATTTCCCCGCCAATCAAAAATCCATATAGCAGTGTCAGTATTACAGTTACTAAAAGTATCATTATATATTTCAATACACTTTTCATTTGTTACACCTTTTCCGGTGAGTTGTTATCCACTTCAAACTATTATTTTCAATGTAACTTAATGTTTCAATATAATCTTCCTCGTTTCGGATTATATGGTCATACAAACCTCTCTGCCATATATTCCTACCGTATTCCTTATTGCAGAACCTTTTAAAAGTGCTTATGAACCTTGCTAAAATTGAGTTCGTAGGGACCGGCGTCCCCGACGGTCCGTCCGGCACATTTCTTATGGTTAAAAGCAAATGAATGTGGTTAGGCATTATGACATATTTATCAACCGAAATATTACTATAAAAATCCGACATTCTTTTTAATTGCTTATCTGCAATTTTACCGTATTCGGTTAATACATTTTTCGGACGGTCGAGGACGCCCGTCCCTACTAGCATTTCGGATAATATTTCTGCTTTATTTTCAGTACATATGGTAATAAAATATGACCCTGGAGTATTGTAATTATAATTTTTCAGTCTGTTGATTTTTCTTTCAGGCAAATCTTTAGCTTTCATTAAAATTAATCCGTAACTTAGTCTGCAATTATCTCTGCAAGGTTTTGTCCGCTGACATCTTCGGAATCTGCTACCGATGTGCTGACGCTGCCGCTTTCATCCGTAGTGAAAACGATTGTCTTTCCCACACCGTTAAGCTTGAGAACAACGACAAGAAGAATCACAAAGATCAGAACAGACGCACCTATCAGCGACAAGACAAGTCTCTTGCCCTTCTTCTCGCCTTCCTGTGCTTTATAATACTTATCCATTCTCTTTTTTGTTTCTTCGTAATTGAATTCCTTTTTGACATTCTTTTCTTTCTTTGCCATTTTCATCAACTCCGACTTGATTATATCTTAACAGTTCACTTTTGTCAATTACGGCTGTACCGTGACGGGCCTGTCTTCACTCTCATGCTCAAAGGAAATGAAATTATTTCTCTTCGCATACGCCCAACGCATTTCGAAAACTTCACACGCACTTGCAGGCATATAAAGCTGTCCTTCGTCAAGACGCTTGACGGGAGCTTCGAGCTTCACTTCTCCGTTATCCGTAACAGCGATATCGCTGTCCTCAAAAAATTCAGCTTTTCTGCCGTAAACTTCAAGCGTGATCTTACCCTTTTCTTTAACGACAGAACCGCCTATGTATCCCACGAGCACACCGAGAGGGGCATACCATACATCGTCGATCTCGTGGCACGGTGTAGCAGACTGACACAGACCGAGCTGTGCACCCTTGAACATCATACGTGTGCGGTTATATTTCGGTGCAATCGCATAGGGTGTGATCTCATCGTTATCCTTGTCGATCGTGCATTTATCGACAATTCTTCCGTCTTCAAAAACCGTAGATGTCAGCGTCATCTTGCCTCCGTCAATTTCAACAACAGCGACAACTGAAACATCCTCCTCCTGAGTGTAGAAAGCAGAATGCCATACCTTGGCAAGCGCTCTTGTGCCCGGAGGATTTTTACGTGAATTACCAAGCATATAATGAACGGTACCCATTGACGGACGCTCGAAAAGCTCTTCATTTCTCATAGGGAAGCTTCTGGAGAAATTGTGCTCGTGACCTGAGAAGCAAAGATCAAGCATCTCAAAGCCTTCACGCATAACGGGATAAGCGTCGTAGTTCTGACAGTCTGAGCCTGAATAACAGATCGGGAAATGATAAGAGCCGATCTTCCACTGCTTATCACAATTTCTGAGGTCATTTATCATCCACTCGTTGACCTCTTCAGGACCGTTGACACCGATGACCATAAAGTGAGCATTACCGTAATCGAATGTATAGTTCTCTGTCTTCCAGTTTTCGGGACCGTTGTCAGCGTATGAACCCTTGAATTGTTTATCAAAAAACTCTGCAGGTTCAGCATAATACCTTCCGACAGCATTTCTGTAATCCTGAAATCCACGGTTATCGTGATTGCCGAGAGTCATCATAAACGGTATGTGTTCAACGACTCCCGTCAGTCCGCTGAAAGCACCGTTCCACTGAACCTCGTGCTGTCCGCAGTCCGTGTTATCTCCACCCGTAAGAATGAATCGGGCATCGGGATGCTTTTTGAGAGTTTCTTTTAAAACGTGGTTAAAAAACGAATAGTCCGGGCAGTCGTGCGGTTCACCCTGCTGCTGATCGGAAACACAGATGAACTTAAACTTTGTCAGGTTTTCGGGAGCTATCTCAAAATAAAACTCCTCACTTCTGTATTCATCATCACCGCAGGTATAGAAATACTTCGTGCCGGGTTTCAGATTCTTAAGCTTCGCCCAGTACATATTACTGATGTCAATGTCACTTTCAAAAACTTCTGTCTGAGCATCACATCTGAGGCTGTCGCCCGTGCCGTCTTCACGGTAAAGAACATAACCTTTCTTCACATCGACAGATGTTCTCCACGTGACGTTCATCGTAGTCGTAGCATCATCTGCTATGCTGATAAAAATGTGGTCAGGCTGTTTCTGTGAACCTCTGATAGGTTTTTCCATTACTCATTACCCCCTGTCTGTTCAAGCACCACCTTTGCAGGCTGCTTCTCACCCGACTCGCAAAGGAGTCTGAGCATCTGCAAAGCCTTTGATGCTTCAATATATGAAATATCGCTTTTTGAATTAATTTTAGAGAGAACTTTTTCGTAAATCGTGCTGCCGTTTTTGACATTTTCGGCAGTAATATATTCATCCAGCATCTTGCAGATAAGATCGCCCTGCTTACGCAGACCCGTTTCCTGATCAAGCGTTTTGCAATATCTGAAATACTTTAGCAGAGTTTCCCCCTTTATGGTCTGATCGCCTTTTGTAAGAATGAGTGTATACTCATCCGTTCTGTACTCTATGCGTTCTGCTATGCTGTACTTAAGGCCGCCCATATAGTTAATGGCAAGTGCAAAAGTATCTGTGTCGGATGCCACATACCTGTCGATAGTCAGACCTTCAGCCTTCTGGACCGCAGAGACAAGCTCCTTTTCTCCGCCCGTAGACAAGGCATTGATATAGTCGGGATTGTCTGTTTTCAGCGGAAGTACGTCGAAGCTCCTGTTCTGCATATCGGCATTCACTACCGCCAGAAAATAAATCTCTTCAGCCTCTCTGTCAGTACAGTAGAGAAGGATACTTGCCTCGCCCGTAAGCTCCTCTTCGAGATCCACGAGCTGATTTTCCTGAGTCGTACTTTCCGAAACTCCGCTTGTGGTTTCTTTTGAGAACAGATCGGTAAAAAAAGAATTATTATTCTTAACAATCACGGCTACCGAAACCGTTCCTATCACAAGTGCAAAGCAAATAAAAACGATTGATAACTTTAATATGCTGTTTCTTTTTTCCTGTTTTGATGTATTGAATTTATGGTTTTTAGACATTTAATCACGTTCTTTTTAATATTACTGTTGATTTCGCTCCGACATCCACAAGAGTACCACGCACATAACTGTTGCCGAGCAAATCTTGCGAATTGCTCCATTCATCCTTGACATAGTACGTTATGGGATGCGGATTACTGTTTGAAATAACAAGAATCGCATTTTCATCTTTTTTTCTCGAATATGCCACACAACCTGCTACCGAAGACAGAATTTCAAGCTTTCCGTCAACGAAACATTTATTTGCACTTCTGATTTCACCGAGTTTTCTGTACCACTCGATAAGCTCGGCATTTTCCTTCCCCCACGGATAACAGCAACGGTTGAACGGATCTTTGTAACCCTGCATACCTGCCTCGTCTCCGTAATAAATACTCGGCACTCCGGGCAGGGTAAACTGTACTGCCGCAGCCATTTTCATAAGCTGAACACCGTTTCTGTACGCATTTTCATCAAGCGAATGAGTGCTCTGCCAGTATCGGTCACGGTACTCACAGCTTTCTCCTGCAAGTGCTGTGACAGCTCTCATCGTATCGTGTGTAGATATGTGATTCATAAGCACGTCAAGCACCTGTTTAGGATAGTTCTCGACAATGGTCATTACACGTGAGCTGAAAAGCTCTGCAATACCCGTACGTACAAAGTCGATGACTGCACCCGCAAACGGATAATTCATAACGCTGTCAAGCTGATCGCCCGTAAGATAACGTCTGCGCTGTCCGTAGCTGAATTTATTCGATGCATCTTCCCACACTTCACCCATTACGAGGGCATCAGGATTTTCAGCCTTGACTGCCCTTCTGAAGCTGTCGAGAAATACATCGGGCAACTCATCGGCAACGTCAAGCCTCCATCCGGAAGCTCCGCACCTGAGCCACCGTCTTGCTATACCGTTTTCGCCTGTTATATATTCAATGAAACCGGGGTTTTCTTCGATAACTTCAGGCAGTAATTTTATTCCCCACCAGCTGAGGTAATCGTCGGGCCAGTTTTTAAATTTATACCAATCATAGTATTCCGAACTCTGTGACTGGTATGCACCTACGGTATCGTATCTTCCGTACTCATTGAAATACTTGCTGTCACAGCCCGTATGACTGAAAACTCCGTCAAGAATTATCTTTATACCCTTTTTTTCAGCACTTTTACACAGAGCTTCAAAATCTGCCTGAGTGCCGAGAAGAGAGTCAATTTTCGTATAATCAGCCGTGTCATAACGGTGATTGCTGTGTGCTTCAAATATAGGATTGAGATAAATGCAGGTCACGCCGAGGCTGCTGATATAATCAAGCTTCTGCTCAATACCCTTCAGGTCTCCGCCGAAGTAGTCATTATTAAGTACCTTGCCGTTTTCGTCGGGTCTCCAGTAAGGTTCACCGTCACGGTCGGTACGCATCACACGGTCTGACGGGACGTTTGCCTTTTCTTCTTCGGAAAAAGCAAATCTGTCAGGAAAAATCTGATAAATAATACCGCCTTTAAGCCAGTCGGGAGTCTTAAAATTCTTATCATAAACAGTAAGCTGCCAGAGCTTGCCTTTATCACGGATTTTACCCACTCCGTCTGCGAAATTAAAAATCCTGCTTGTTCCCCAAGGTGTGTCATACTCAAACCTGTACTCATAAAGTCCGGGACTTTCAGGTGTAAATGAGACCTTCCACCATTCTTCACAATCACCCTGCATACAATCCCATTGCATTTCTATATAATTTTCTTTCTCTTCGCTGTCCTTCTTTATGACAAATCTCGCATGGTGACAGCAAAAATCACGGGGCAGAATTATACGGAATACTACACTCTGTCCTGTACTGACCGCCCCGAATACACTTTTATGATACTCGTATCTTGAATTATATGGGATATACATTAAAAACTACTCTTTCGTCTCATTATTCTGAATTTCATCGATCTCATCTGCAGGCACAGTAACCTGATTTTCAAAGTAACTGTCAGCCGGACTCGTAGTGCTGACCGCAGCAGTAGTTTCAGGTTCATACGGTGCTTCGGAGATCTCCAGCAAAGCATCCGTAATCAGAAAACTTGCAAGTACGATGCCGAGAAAGACCAACGCTATTATAAGATACTTGACTATCGGCTGCCATCTTGCTTTTCTGTCGGTGCTGATAAAATATTTTTTATTATCGCTGTAAGAAGTGCGGAATTCCGTATAACTTCTGCGACGTTTGTTGTAGTTGTTATTTTCCATTTTATCACCTTGTCTGCCATTATTTGATGGTTGAATCCTGCATATACTTCATAGTAGTATTATTCTCAGCACAATGATTATGGGGGTATTTTTGTGGATATTCAATCACTTGGCAGTAATAAATTTTTAGTCGGACTAAGCTGTGAGGATCTCACACGTCTTGACATTACATATGAGAGAATGGACTACGCTGACATTGAAACTCGCCGCGTCATCTGGACCATTCTTGAACGCATCAGAAATTCTACAGGCCGCGACATTGACCCTTCGGGAAATCTGCTGATTGAAGCGTCTCCCGACGGCTCAGGCGGTTGTATACTGATCCTCACCATACCCGTTTCACGTGCGGATATAGGCACCGTCATTTCAAAAAGCAATCCGACCCGTATTTACGAATTCAGTTCTTCTGACGACCTGCTTGATGCTATGTCAGCATTGGGAACGGACAGCTCGGACGGAAGATTCTTTACCAACGGTAAGAGTTTCCGTGCCGAATGGCCGAATGAAAAAGCTTTTCTCTTCCGTCACGTGATAGAAGAATTCGGCACATTCATAGGGAATGACTCACTTATCATCGCCGCTACACACGAGCATTGGAGCGAGCTGAAATTATCCTCTTAACGTCTTTATCATAGCTGAAGGATCCTCTGCAGAGAATACTGCACTTCCTGCAACGAGCACATTAGCTCCTGCTGCAATGGCTACGGGTGCTGTTTCGGGAGATATGCCGCCATCCACCTGAATATCAAGTTCAAGTCCCCTGCGGTCTGCCTCTGCTCTGAGGGCTGAAACCTTCTGCATCATATCCTGCATAAATTTCTGTCCGCCGAAGCCCGGCTCGACAGTCATGATAAGCACCATACTGAGCTTATCAAGATACTCATAAACCTCCTCTACGGGAGTTGCAGGCTTCACTGTAAGACCCGCCTTGCAACCGAGAGAGAGGATTTTTTCTATCGTTTCCTCCGTCGGAGAATCGCTTTCAATGTGAAAATTAATTATATCCGCTCCTGCTTTTGCAAAATCCTCTGCATATTTAAGCGGATCACTTATCATCAGGTGACAGTCAAAAACCTTTTCCGTTCTGTTTCTGATGCACTTGATGACAGGTGCACCGAAAGTAATATTAGGAACAAAGTGGCCGTCCATTACATCGATGTGAATATAGTCTGCCCCGCATCTGTCCATACGTGCAACTTCCTCACCCATTTTCGAAAAATCACAGGATAAAACCGACGGTGCAATTTTAATCATAATGTCACAGCCTTTCAAAAGAATACTCTAAATATAATACCAATTTTTTTGCATAAGGTCAAGATAATGACGAAACTTACACAGATTTTCAGAAGGTAATTTCTGAAAAATTTAACGAATTATGTCAGCCGAAAAATTTGACTTATTTTTTCCGAAAAGGTATAATAATATTTAGTAATTTTCGGAGGCTGTTTTATGAGAAAGTTTTTTGCTGTTTTTCTTTGCACAATTATGCTTTTTTCTGCTTCAAATATAAATATTTGTGCAAATGCACTGTCTTATAACTTTGTAAATACTGAAAAAAAATACGGCAAGGTCAGCTTTGACAACGACTATGCTGAAATCGGTGTGCCGCTTAAGGTAATCATCGATAATGCTGACGGGCAGAATTTTATTTACCGCTGGTATATCGACGGTAAAAGAATTGAAAACGAGTCCGACTCCTACACCCCTATAGAATATGACCTTCAGTCAATGATAAGCGTCGAAGTTTTCGACACAAAGGGTAACGATGTCGGTATGACAAGTATTTTCGTAAGCAACCTACCTGTAATTTACATTGAAACAGAAAACAGACAGCCTGTTGTCAGCAAAGAAGTCTACCTGGATGCAGAAATCAAAATCCAGGGTAATAAGGACTTCAGCTCTGACAAATATCTCTACGAAGGCAAAACAGAAATCCGCGGCAGAGGTAACTCAACATGGATCGCTGACAAAAAGCCCTACAGGCTCAAGCTCGATTCGAAAGCAAATCTCCTCGGAATGGGTAAAAACAAGCATTGGGTACTTCTCTCAAATCCGTTCGACACAAGCCTTCTGAGAAATCACATCTCATATAACCTTGCCGCCGATATGGGACTCAGCTATCAGGAAACAGCCTGGGTCGATGTGGTACTGAACGGAAAGGTTATCGGTAATTATCAGCTTTGTGAGCACATTCGGGTCGGAGACAACCGGGTTGAGATCACAAACTGGGAAGACCTTGCCGAAGAAGCCGCAGAAGAAATCTACGATGCAAATAAAGCCTTGCTGACAGAAGATGACTGTGACGGACTTATTGATCTGATGTCGGGAGATATGAGTTGGACTACAAGTGATAAAGTTAATTTCAAAGGCGTTACATATACTGTTTCAGACTATATCGATATCCCCGATATCAACGGAGGATATCTCATAGAGGTTGTAAAAAAGGGTGACGAGTACACCTTTATGACCAAAAAGGGTTCCTACATATGTATAGATACTCCCGAAGTTTTGAGTGAAGATATGCTTTCCTCCATTCAAGGTTATTATCAGGCTTTTGAGAACGCTTTGTTCTCTGAGGATTTCTGCACAACATATGAAGGTCGGACAATGCGCTATACCGATTTCATTGACATTGAATCTTTTGCGAAAGGTTTTCTTCTCAACGAGCTTTTCGAAAACTTCGATTTTGGTCGTACAAGCACATGGATGAGCAAGGACGTCGACGGTAAACTTGTTTACGGTCCTGTCTGGGATATGGATAATACGCTCATTTCTACAACATTCTTCAAGTGGACTTCACTTAATATTGATTGGCTCAAGAGACTTCTTTCGGATCCTGTTTTCCTTCAGGAATTAAGAAAAACTTATTTTGAATACAGATATACTGCAATTCAGGATCTGATAAAAGACAACGGTGATATTGACACAGCGATCGAAACGATTTCTTCATCCGCAAAGCATAACGATTATATCTGGGATAATCAGATTGAGTCTGCAGAAAACGCAATAGACCTGAAGCTCAGACTGCAGAATAAGATAAACTGGTTTGATTCCGTTCTGACAGATATGACGTCTGCTTACGCTTCAATGGCAAATAGTATTGCAAACAAAAACTTTGTCGCTTCGGATGCAGCTTCCCTTTCATTTGACAGAGAAAAAAATTCATTGAGCGTTGATTTCAAAGATACATTGCCGTCATCCGTTAAGATTTTTGCTGACGGTAAATTATGCACAACGCAAAAAATCAGTGAAAACTCAACTGAATTCATACTTCCCAAAATCAAAGAAAACGCAGTCATTACCGTAGTCTGCTATGATGAAAATGCAGAAGTTCTTTTCGGTTCATACTGCATAACTGAAAATGAAATCGTCAAACTTTTCGTTTCTTCCCGCATCACAAAATTCACTTACGATGCAGGCGAACCTCTCGCACTTGATGACATTGAACTTACTGCAAGATACAGCGACGGCACTGAGAAAAAGGTTAAGCCTCAACTCGCTTACACTTACGTCAAGGATGCTCTCGGTGAACAGTTTTTCTCTTACGACAAGGTAACGGAAGAAATAGGAAAAACATTCATAGCGATGCGATATGAGAACTCTTATAAAGAGTATGAAATTCAGGTCAACGCAAGAGAAAACTACCGTGATGTCATTACAATGATCAAAAATCTTCCTAAAGAAATTACAGGCAACAGCTTTGTGCGTGAGCTTTTTGAAGCGAAGATTGCCTACGATGCTTTGAGCGAAGACACAAAGGCTAAGGTTACAAATGTCAGCAAGCTAAACACTCTTATGGCGGGTCTTTCTGATGTTGAAAGCGAATCAACAGGTGTGGTTGCCTGTATCGCAGACGGAGTTTTCAGAAGCAACACAAGAAGTAGCCTTCTCGTCGTATCAAAGGGTAACCCCTATAAGCTGGTATTTACTAATCCTGATACTACTACCTCAACATACACTACATCGTCTGATGCTTACCTTTATAAAAAGATCGTTGGCGACTACACGGTTTCAACTGTCAGACATATGATGCCGAACAATGAAAATCATCAATTCTCCATAAAACCCGTCTACGATGATCTGCATAAAACAGATGCTTTTAAAATCACAGTTTCAGACATCGCATACGAAGCAAAGGCTATCAACAGCATTCGTTTTGTCGATTGGAGCAATCAGGGAGAAATCCTTGAATTGAGAATAGACAAGGACAAAGAAGTGGAACAGTTCGCTTTCTACGAAAACGGAAACGCAGTAAAATTCAAAGCAAAGACTACCTGTGACATCACAACAATCCGCTTTGCTCTTGATGCTCCGGGTAAGCATACACTTACCCTCTGCTACTCCTTCGGCAGCAACATTTTAGAATACGGAAGCTTTGATGTTTACGTAAGAGAGTTCACAAGCGATGAAAACAGAATCTACAGCATTGATTATCCGCAGGAAAGCTACTCAAAAACTGTAACCGTCACTGTCCTGACTTCTGCAGATGTAGAAAGTATCAGCCTTGTCAGCGACGAAATCACAGCTTATGCAGTTTCAGAAGATACGGACGACATGAAGATGTGGACTGCTGAGATCGATATAACGAGCAGCAAGGAATACACCCTTCATATGAACGCTCAACCCACACAGACCGTCATCAGCCCTAAATTCCTTGATTCATTCCTTATCGAAGGCACAAAACTTGTAAAGTTCCTTGCAGATACTCCGACAGCTGAAATCCCCGAGAATATCACAGAGATAGCTGATGATGCTTTTGACGGTTTCACGGGTACAATTCTTTGCTATCCGGACTCTGCTGCTGAAGAATTTGCCAAAGCCAAGGGCATCGCATACGAGACATTCAGAATCTCAGCAAACGCAACTGAGATCACAGTAAACAGCGGTGAAAGCTTTGAAATCGAAATCACAGCAGAACCTTACCTCCCCTCAGACTTCTGCCTTCACTATAAGTTTGACGAAAGTGTAATAGGCTTTGACGGAAAAACGATAACCGCACTTACTCCGGGCTACTCCCGCCTTGAGTTCAGCTCTGCTTCAGGACTGTACCGTGAAACTGTATATGTTTACGTCGGAGGCGGACCGAAATTAGGCGATGTCAGTGCTGACGGAAAGATCAATTCTATGGATGCATTGCTTATCCTTCAGCATAGTGTTGAGATAACTAAACTTAACGGTACTGAGTGTAACGCTGCTGATATCAACGGTGACGGCAAAATCAACTCTCTCGATGCTCTAATCGTGCTTCAGATATCCACGGGGCTCAGCTCAATCTGGCAGTATATCTGAATACTTTTCTGATTTATACTACAGCAGGTACTTTTTGAGTCCTGCTGTAGTTTTTTATTCAGACTGCACGATATTCATCATCATTGTTTTTATACGTCACATATATTTTTATTATACACGGTGTTGATTTTTGTAAAGTTTTGTGGTAAAATATCTTTGTTAATAAACGGAGGGATATAAAATGCCAACTAAATCACTTGACAGACGTGCCAAAATGACACGTGAGATCCTTAAGCAAAGCCTTATAGAATTAATGAAAGACAAGCCTATCCACGAAATAAGTATCAAGAAAATCTGTGAAACGGCTGATATAAACAGAAGTACCTTCTATCATCACTATGACTCTCAGTATGACCTTTTCAATGATATTCTGAGCGACATCGGTACAGACATCACCGAAATGGTCCGAACTCACTGTACAAGCCCTAATTGGATGAACAACATCCTTATTGACGCTTTTACTTACATCGAAAAAAGACGTGATACCTTCCTCGTTATTCTCAGCGAAAACAGCGGATTCAGTGTCGGTGAAACACTCACATCTTTTGTCGAGCGTTTCGTAAATGTAACTTCTGAAAATTCAAATGAATTTGAAAAATACTGCACGCAGTTCGCTACTGCAGGTATGACATCTGTCGTCTGGAAATGGCTTAATTCGGAAGACCGTATGCCTGCAAAAGACCTTGGCAATATGATTGCATCGCTTCTTCTGCCGAGCCTTGGTCGCTTCACTCTTTTCCCATTACAGTAAAAAACGGAGGCAATGCCTCCGTTTTTTTATTGAATTTCAGTCTTTGCTCTTTGCTCAAGTACTTTATTGTGAACCTCTTCTTTTGTCTTACCTGTAAGTTTGTAGAAGAAGAAAGGTACACCTGCGAGGAACATCATTATACCGTGAACGATGGTGTAGAAGAAAAGGAGAAGAATTTTCGTCTTCAGCGACTGTTCAGGATTCGGGATCGCATCCGTTGGCTGAATATACTGAATGATAGAATTCTGACCGTAAAGAACCTGTGGTGCGAAAGCACTTGCAACCGTTCCGCTTATAAGTGTTCCGATTGAGATAACAAACGGAAGCGAAGCGTCAAGACGTTTGCCTGTTTTAACCTCCATATCCTCAAGTACATCTGCCTGGAACATTGAAGGAAGAAGGTTGGAAGCTCCGAACTGCAGACCGATAAGGAACAGGAATACAATAAATATGATCTGAAGAACAGGCTTCGGATTTGTAAAATAGATATATCCTACACCGAAAGCTGCCGCATTTGCAATGATTGAGTAAATACCGCTTGCAATATAAAGCACCTTTGAGTTGAATTTTTTGAGAAGGAAGTTGATTACAAGCATACCGACTGCTGTGCCGATACCTGTCGGCAGACCGAAAAGAAGGAACTTTGACGTTGAGCCGAGAAGTGCCGCTGCAAGGAACGGACCCATATAAGTCGCAAGGTTCCTGAAGCTTTTAAGAAATTCTGAGGCAATAATAACCCACGCATATTTATTTTTAAGAACGTCACCGAAACCGACAAGAGGATTCTTCTTTTCTGACTTATACGGTACTCTCTCTTTTACAGCACCCATACCGAAAAGAACAGTAATAATTCCCACAACACCGCAGAGACCTGCACCGATTATGTACTGAAGTCCTTCGTTGTCTTTCCATATAAGACCGATCACAAGCACGATCACAAGAGGAGCAGAGTTGCCGACAGCTGAAGATATACTTCTGAAAGAAAGGACATTGTCACGCTCTTTCATATTCGGTGTCATAACGTTTGCAACCATATTGATTGAACCGCCGAAGTTGCACATGACACCCCACAAAACAGCGATCGTGATTACGTAAGTCATCAGCCAGATACCCGTAAGCCCCGGTGGTGTCCAGAACGACAGCATAAGTAAAACACCCATGGGTACTGCGATAAGCATTACAAGCGGTTTAAACTTTCCGCCCTTGCCGGGTTTTCTTGTATCGATATACATAACGACAAAGAAATTAAGTACAAAACCGATGATACCCGTAAGTGTATTGAATGTAGTGGTCTGATCCTCCGTAAGTCTGAGTACATTTACAAGATACGCATTCCTGTACGAACCGATCATACCCGTCATATTTGTGTAGAAGAAAACACCGACAAGATAAAGAATAAACTCTTTCATCCTGACGTATTTTTCGTCTTGATTTTTGATGGTTTTGGCAGCCATATCTTCTCTCCTTTTTAATTTATCATAAAAGAAGTATAGCATTTTTTATCATACCTGTTCAATCCGTATTTTCTATAAAAAAATAATAAATTTTTCGTTACTATAACAAAAAGTGCCGTCACCCTGAAAAGGAAACGGCACTTGAATTATTTTATCTTAGAAATGATCTTTTTATAAACATAAATAAAGCAGACTATTGAAACTGTAAGTGACGTCAGCTCCGCAACGGGATACGCAAACCATACAAGATCAGGATTGCCGATTTTCTGTCCGTAAAGTGCAAGAAAATAGGCAACGGGAGTCAGAACAACCAACTGACGGATGAGCGAAACTATCATTGAAAAGACGCTCTTTCCGAGAGCCTGAAATGCCGCACCGAGAGCTATACAGATACCCGCAAGGATAAAGCTTGAACCGATTATCCTAAGGGCAGGGATACCTATTTCAAGCATTTCGGGTGATGCACTGAAAAATCCGAGGAGCTTGTCAGGAATAGTCAGAAACAACACCGCACCTAAAACACTGAAAATTTCAGCATAAAGAGCTGACAGTCTGATTGTCTTCAGCATCCTGTCTTTTTTTCGTGCACCGTAGTTGTAGGCAATTATAGGAATAACACCGTTGTTAAGTCCGAATATCGGCATGCAGATAAAACTGTTGAGTTTAAAAAACGCACCGAAAACAGTCGCAGCCGTTTCCTTGCCCGGTGTATAAACGATAAGGATTTTATTCATACAGTAAGTCATCACAGAACCGATAGCTACCATAATGATTGACGGTACACCGATTTTGTAAATCTGACCGATGAGTTTTCCGTCCGGGCGGAAATTTCTGAAATCCACCTTGACTTCGGGATTCTTTTTAGCATTGAGTACGACGGCAATTATTCCCGCAATAATCTGGCCTGCAACCGTCGCAACTGCTGCACCCGTAACTCCCATATCAAATCCGAAGCCGAGAAAAGAATTTTCAGGGCCGAAGATAAAAATCGGGTCAAGGATGATATTCACTATCGCACCGACACCCTGAGTGCACATCGTGAACATCGTTCTGCCCGTTGACTGCAGAAGTCTCTCAAAGGTGATCTCAAGATATATTCCGAACGATGCACAGCAGCACACACGAAGGTATGACGTGCCGTACTGAACGATTTCCTCAACATCTGTCTGTGATCGCATAAAAGCTTCCGCACCGAAAATTCCGAACAGAAAAAATGCCACAGAGCTCATCAGCGCAAGAAAAACACCGTTCTGTGCAAGCTTATGCACCTTTTCAGAATTCTTCTCGCCGAGTGAACGCGAAACAAGTGCATTGATACCGACACCCGTACCCGTTGCAACACCGATCATAAGGTTCTGCGCAGGGAAACTCAGAGAAACTGCCGTCAGAGCCTCTTCGCTGAGCATTCCGACAAAAACAGAGTCAACGATATTGTACAAAGCCTGAACAAGCATTGATATCATCATCGGCAAGGACATATTCAGAATAAGTTTATTTACGGGCATAACGCCCATTTTATTTTCCTTCACGTTATTTCTCCTTTTGTAAAACTAACGCTGACTATTATAACACAATAAACAGAATTCTGAACAACAAACTTTACGTCTGTAATCCGTCATTTTTTGTGGAATTTAGCGTAATAATATGTTTCTTTATAAAATTAAGGCAAAATTAGACAGTTTTTTTTGCTTTACGGTTAGTTTATTCTAACTTTTAAAAGTTGAAAATGTTAATACTGTATAGTATAATTTCTTAAGGTAGTAAAATACCAATAATAGGATTTAGTCACAGCTTTCAACTTTGCTTAAATCCAAAGAAAGTCAGGTGATTTTTATGAAAACTGTTTATGCTGATAATGCTGCTACGACAGCTCTCTGTCCCGAAGCTCTTGAGGTTATGGTAAACTGTCTTAAAGACAACTACGGTAACGCTTCAAGTATGCACCATTCCGGTCAGGCTGCCGCTGAAGTAGTGCTTCAGGCAAGACAGGATATCGCAGATTGCATCGGTGCTGATGTAAATGAAATCTACTTCACATCAGGCGGAACGGAATCCGACAACTGGGCAATCACAAACGCTGCACGCCTCGGTGCAAAAAAAGGCAAAAAACACATTATCTCAACTTCATTTGAGCATCACGCTGTCCTCCACACATTGATGAAGCTCGAAAAAGAAGGATTCGAAGTAACTTATCTCGACGTACACGAGGACGGTTACGTGCGTATCGACGAGTTTAAAAAGGCAATCAAGAATGAAACCTGCCTCGTCACTATTATGTTCGCAAACAATGAAATCGGCACGGTACAGCCCATCGAAGAGATCGGTGCAATCTGTAAAGAAAAAGGAATTTATTTCCACACAGATGCCGTTCAGGTCGTAGGTCATCTTCCCGTAAACGTCAAGGAGCAGAATATCGATATGCTTTCATTCTCTGCTCACAAGTTCCACGGACCTAAGGGTATCGGCGTTCTTTACTGCCGTAAGGGTATTCCTCTCATCAGCTTTATGCAGGGCGGTGCACAGGAAAGAAACAAGCGTCCCGGCACTACAAACACTCCCGCAATCGCTGCGACAGCAGCCGCACTCAAAAAGAGTTGTGCGGAAATGGACAAAAATATCGCTTACGTAAGTGCTCTTCGTGACAAGCTCATCGAAGAAATCGTCAAGGTTATCCCCCGTGCAAGAGTAAACGGCGGACGCACGGCAAGACTTCCCGGCAACGTAAGCTTCTGCTTTGAGGGAATTGAAGGAGAATCACTTCTTCTCTACCTCGACCTTAAAGGAATCTGCGGTTCATCAGGCTCAGCCTGTACTTCAGGCTCACTCGATCCGAGTCACGTTCTTCTCGCACTCGGTCTGCCGCACGAAATCGCTCACGGATCTTTGAGACTTTCTCTGAGCGAATACAATACAGAAGACGAAATTGATTATATAATCGAGCAGCTTCCTCTCGTGGTGAACAGACTTCGCGATATGTCACCCGTCTGGGAGAGGATCATGAAAGGAGAAAACTGACCATGGCATACAGTGCAAAGGTTATGGACCATTTTGAAAATCCCCGCAACCTCGGCAAAATGGACGATGCAGACGGCATCGGTGAGGTCGGCAATGCAAAATGCGGAGACATTATGAAAATCTACCTCAAGATTGAGGACGGAATAATCAAAGACGTTAAGTTCAATACATTCGGCTGTGCATCAGCTATCGCAACGAGCTCAATGGCAACCGAAATGATCAAAGGACAGAAGATCGAAGACGCACTTCAGCTGAGTAACAAGGCTGTTGTAGAAGCTCTCGACGGTCTTCCTCCGGCAAAGATCCACTGTTCGGTTCTTGCTGAGCAGGCTGTAAAGGCTGCACTTGCAGACTATTACACAAAGAACGGTATTGAGTTTGACCCATCACTTCTCAGCGGTTGCGGTGGTCACTGTGATGACTGCGAGTCCTGCGGTCATTAAGGTAAAAAATTATGAAAAAGGCTATGATTGCCATGAGTGGCGGAGTCGACAGCTCCGTTGCCGCTTATATCATAAGTCAGCAAGGTTACGAAACAGTCGGAGCTACGATGAAGCTTCACAGCGATGACACCGAAGCACAGAAAGAAGCTTCGTGCTGTTCGTCCGAAGACATCGAAATCGCAAGAAGTGTCGCTGAAAAACTCGGAATGCCTTTTTACGTATATAACTACTCCGAAGATTTCAAAGAGAGCGTAATCTCACGCTTTGTCGATGCTTACCGCAACGCAAGGACACCAAATCCCTGTGTAGACTGTAACAGATACATTAAGTTTGACACTCTTATCAGAAAGGCTGTCGAGCTTGGTTTTGACTACGTCGTTACGGGACACTATGCAATAGTTGAATACAACGAAGAGACAGGTCGCTACATCCTCAGAAAAGCAGCCGATGAAACAAAGGATCAGAGCTATGTGCTCTATTCTCTTTCACAGGAACAGCTCAGTCACGTTCTTTTCCCTCTCGGCTCAATGAGCAAGGATGAGGCAAGGAAAATTGCCGAAGAACAGGGCTTCATCAATTTTGACAAGCCTGACAGTCAGGATATCTGTTTTGTGCCTGACGGCGATTATGCCAAATTCATTGAAGACTGGTGCGGATTCAAGTTTGAAAACGGTAACTTTGTCGACCTTGACGGAAACGTCATCGCTCAGCACAAGGGAATCATCAACTACACAATCGGTCAGCGTAAAGGCTTGGGAATTGCCGCAAAAGCACCGTACTATGTAGTCGGTAAAAACCTTGAGACAAACGAAGTCATTCTCGGCTCAAACGATGATCTTTTCTCCTGCACCCTCACGGCAACAGATGTCAACTTCATTTCTGTCGAAAAGCTGACAGGACCGATGAGAGTCAGAGCAAAAGTACGCTACAAGCAAAAAGAAACCGACGCGACGATATTCCCTCTTGAAAACGGAGACGTCAGCGTAGTTTTCGACGAGCCTCAGCGGGCAATCGCTTCGGGACAGGCTGTCGTCTTCTACGACGGTGACATAGTCGTCGGCGGCGGCACTATAGTATAAAAACAACCTACGAAGTTTTTTGGACTTCGTAGGTTTTATTTTTTATTCGCTTATCGGTGTTTCTTCCACAAATCCTTCTGCATTCACACGGAATGTCTGAAGCTCATAAGGAAGGATTTCTGCACGGAAACCTGCATCTATTGCATCGCACATTACCGTGATTGCTTTTTCCTTGCCTGCTGTTTCCTTGAGACGGATAACGACATCATCGCTGAGGTCTTCAGCATACTTCATACTTACTACCTTGACTTCGTCGCTGTTGAGTTTGATAAAATCTTCAGCAAATTCAGCTTCACCGATGATTGTCTCTGCAATGTCTGTTGCGACTTCGTCCTCACCCATGAAAAGTGAAATCCAACAGTTCTGAATTTCCTCCTGAGTCTTTCTGCCTTCCTGAACGCAGATTTTCTCAGCTTTGAGAAGAAGCTTTTCTGCATCGGTAGCCTCACCTGTGTAAACAGACTGCTTAACACTCTTCAGGTCAAGTTCGCCCTGATAAACTGCCATTACTTCGTCTTCAACGGATTCGAAATCATTTGCCTTAATGAAATCATCGTCAATGTCGTTGATGTCAACTTTTTCAAGGTCAGAATAAACAAGTGTTCTTGTAAATGCTGCATTATCGAGCCAATATGTCTCACTCTCGCTGTCGAGTACACAAGCATCAAAGTTAGCCGCATAAATTACCTGAGTGAAAGCATCGTTATAAATCTTCGCACCCTGAAAAACTCTGTATTCCTTGTCAAACTTCTCTTTGAAATATGTCGTTGAATAAAGTACGTTACGGATGAGCTTTTCCTCTGACATATCACCGTCATCGTACATCCACATACCTACTGACGGATACCATCTTTCTCTCTTGATCTGCTTTGCAACGGCTTCGAAAAGAACAGGATCAATTTTTTCAAGCTCGTTGAGTTCAAACGCTGTAAGACCGTTAACTATAAGTTTTTTGAAATCGTCAAGCTTCTGAAGTGCATCTCTGACTGCTTCGATGCTGAATTCGTTTAAAACTGCAATCTTGCTCATTTCTGTCCCTCCTCTGCGATAAAGCCATAGTATCTGCCTACCCAGTAAGCAAATGTGTACGGGTAGCATCCTTCAAAGTGTGAGTTTCTTGCATCACTGTACGGGAGATACTGGAACGGATTACGGTCAAATTTTTCTGTCGAACGCTCGTCAGGCATAAGGAGAACTGACATCTCCTTGTCAACACCCTCTACACCGTGACGAAGTCTCTTTACGGGTACATCGTGACGGTCAAGCTTAACGAGAGCTGCAAGTCTTGTGATCTCGTGACGGTAGAACCAGTCTGCCATACGTTCAAAATCAAGCTCGATGTCAGGACAGCCTGCAAGCATCGGGAATGCATAGCCGGGCTGTACCTCACGAAGAAGTGTGCCTGCCCATGACTTGAATGATTTTCGGTAAGTAGCAAGAAGCTCCTCGTCCTCTTCAAGAGTACAGAGCATCCAGAATGTAGCAAGTGCAAGTAAATTGTCACCGTACATAAGATCCTCTTCAGGAGAAGCACCGCAGCCGATCGCACCCTGGAAGAAACGGTCAAAGTGCTTTGTGGAAAGCTCTGCATAACCGTCAGCGATGAGTGCATCGTAAGTCTCTTTCCAGAGTCCCTCTTCGCCTGTTACGTGCATTGTAACCTTGAGGTACATAAGCAATTCTGCAGCGTTGAGAGGTGCATCAACGTAGCCTGAGCCTGCTGTCGCAAAGTAACGCTTATTCCACTTTGCCCAGGTCGTCGGCTTTCCTGAATGCTCAAGAAATTCAAACTTACCGTTGATGATATGAGTCATTGTTCTGCGGCAGGAATCTTTGATAAGCTCGTCGAGCTCCAGATCATCCTCACCTAAAATATCGTGTGCAAGGCGGTAATGCAGGAAGTGGTTTGTAACCTCGTCGCTGCTTGTGTCAGCCTTGTAGCAAAGGTCGTTTTCAGTATAACCGAGGTCACGGTAAAGCTTTGCAAGTCTGTCAGGAATAGGATGAGTACACGGTACCTGTTCGCCTACTCTGCCTGTGTGCAAGGATTCACTTGTCTCTGCACAGGTTGCAACATCACCGTTCCACTGATAGAAGTGGCCGTCGTCGGGCAAGGGTTCACCTGAAACGTGATATGAACGAGCGATGAAGCCTTCCTCTCTGCCGTGAACATATGTAAGAAGAAGCATAGCCTCTGAGTTAAGTGTTGCAAATTTTCTTGCCTCTATTGTCTTCGGGTGATCTGTACCGAGTTCACGCTTGAGTACGGCATATCTCATAACCTCACCGACAAAATGGTCAGCCGTGAAAGTACCGTCGTTGTCGCAGGAGGTGTAGCCGAGAGCTGTCTTGACATTCTTGGGCTCAGTTGTGTTCATATGACATACCATACCGCGGCGCATAACGTAATTGTGAGTCTCCTCACGCAGGAGGTCACCACGCTCTTCACAGGTGAGCATAATCATTTCGATATAAGAAACGCTGTCACCGTTGAGAACCCATACGTTGTCACCATCTGCAAGCAGGGCATCAACATTATTGTTATCAAGATGCTTGTGAGCACTGAAAAACATAATGATATCTTCAGCTCTCTCAGCCTTTGCATCATAGCGGGTAAGACCTGTCTTCGCACCGTACCAGATTACACCGTTGTCGCCTTCTGCGAAGCAGGTGTAATCACTCTTCTTTGAGGGAAGAGGATACGGGAAGCCTTTGAGGTCGGGTGCCACGTTCACAGTCTCAAAAAGAGCCTGAGGTACACGGGCATCGTCCTTTTTCATAAATGTAGCTTTTCTTGTAAGGTGTGGTTTTAAAATATACGGTTTCAATTCGCACCTTTCCTTTCTTTATGTTAATTGTGGTTAAATTACAGATAATCTCTGTTAAATCTCTGCCTTAATGTAAGTGAACCGTCCTCGGTAACATTAACGACCGTTACACCCTGAACCCATTTTTCTTCCGGCCATCCTAAGTTTTTACCCATCGTGTATGTATTGTATCCGTTGCACTGTGCATAGATGAGGTAAATACCTTCGTAAAGAGCACAGAAATCATTCATATGGTCGTGTCCTGAGAATACCGCCTGCGTACTTCCAAGCTCCTTGATAGCTTCAAAAAGTCCGCTGTTGTACGGTGATGAACCGACGGTTTCATACTGCCAACCGTAGATAAGTTCAGCCTTGCCCGACGGTGTGTATTTGTTGTCTTCCACATAGTCGAAAACTTCCTCATACTCCTTGATGGGAATATGCATAAGCACCATTGACTTGAACTTGCCGTGCTCTGCCTCAAGCTCCTTTATGCTGTTTTTATACCAGTCGATCTGACCCTGCTTGATGAAGTCATAGCCTTCCATATCTGCAGGAAGTCCGTGTGCAACGTTATGCTCAGGTTCCATATCACGGCCTGAGTCAAACATAAATATACTCTGGCAGATTGTATTGTCAGCGTTCATAATGTTTATCTTGAAGTTGCCGAAGCCAAAGAGCTCAGGATCACCGAATTTTGAAAGACAGTGAGGGAAGCTTTCGATATTCTTGAGCATAAAATACTTGTGAAATTCTTTTTCAGCTCTTGCTTCATGATTGCCGAAGCAGTATGCCCAGTATACACCTGCCTTTTCCATAAATCTGCCGAACTGAATACAGTCAAGCTGCTGAAAATCCGTAAGTATCGCATCTCCCGTAATGAGCAACAAGTCGGGCTTTACTGTGGCAAGGTGCTTTGCAAGCATATCAAGTGACTTGTTGATAAGATCCTTTTCATCCCAGAGATGAAGGTCGGTTGTAACCATTATTTTGAAATTCTTATTATCAATTCTGCCCTTGGAGTCATACTTTGCAATGTATGTAGCATCGTCAGTCTCTTTGAGTATTCTGACGCTGCTGCCGACATACTTCGGCTCAACATCAAAAATATTGCTCACAAGCTTTCCGCCGCCCATTTTTTTGACCGCAGTTTCAGCAGAAATGAAAGCCTTGAAAGTATTGTGCAGGACAAAAGATTTAATCTCTCTGAACATAATTTCGCCTCCTGAGTACATATAGAAGTATTATACAATATTTAAACAATTTCAGTCAATGATTTTTATATAAAAAAGACCTGCCGCAATATAAAACCGCGACAGGACATTTTATATATTTTCAATAAATTCTTCAACCGTTTTGATCCGCGAAGCCATAGAAAATGTTTTTGATCTTTTTTTCTCTGCTTCTCTGAACACTTCAAGTAATGACGGCTCGTCGAGAACTTTTTTCATCGCTTCAAAAAGTCCGTCATCACTGTTTTCACAGATAATTCCGCAGTTTTCGCTGCCGAAAATCTCTCTCATTCCGGAACACTCAGTAGTAACCACAGGCACACCCAGTATGACAGCTTCGCTGACAGCCGTGCTGTATCCCTCCGCATAGGATGAGCAGACAAAAACGTCTGAATTTTTTATAAACTTGTGAGGATTTTCCTGAAAGCCCAAGAGCCTGATTTTATCGTCGAGTGAGTTTTCAGAGATGAGATTTTTTATGTTCTCCTCTTCCTCACTCTTGCCGAGGATCGCAACGGAGAAATTATAGCCCCTGTCACGAAGTCTCGCACAGACACGTATCAGTCTGTCATAACCCTTAACCTTGGTAAGACGTCCTGCGAGAGTAAAAAGCGGACGAGGCAGATTTATTTCGGCTTTTTCGTCACCCTTCTGTACGGTCTCTTCATCATTTATCACATTATACACAACATGAACCTTTTCGGCCATTCCGTATTTTCTGACGAAAGACTCCTTCATCGTCTCGGAAACGCAGACGATCGCATCAAAGTTTTCATAGCACTTTCTTTCGTTCTCAGCACCGCCGTATATCGCTTCACTCCACGGGTGATTGATCACATCTGTGTGCACCCACGCTATTTTTTTACAGTTCTTTCTGCCTGAGTTGCCGATGACCTTCGTCGCATAACCCTCGCAGAAAGCTATCTCCACATCGTAGTCACCTTTTATAAGAAATTTTCTTACAGCCTTTTCAGATGCGACAAGAGAGTACTTGATGACAGCCTTGTTCAGAAGTTCTTTGACTGCCGATCCGCTTGTAGTCTTTCCTGCAAAGCAACGGTGCTTAACATAAGACTTAACCTCATCTGTATAACGCTCGTTATCCGTTTCTGTTACAACCGTGATATCAAAACGTTCTCTGTCAATTACCGAGACGATGTTTCTGAGTATCGCCTCAGCTCCGCCACCGTCAAGCGATTCTATAAAGACCAATACCTTTTTCACACATGCGCCTCCATTCATCCGTAAAATCTGATTTACAAATATCATTTCCGTCTGATTATAATGCAAGTATAACATTATAATCAGATTTTTTCAACCTGCCCGGGCGACGGAAAACGCAGACATTGACAAAGATCGATATTAATGCTTATAATGTCAGAAATCTTTATTTAGGAGGAAAATAATTATGAAATATTGTGCACGTTGCGGTCGAGAATTTGAAGGCGAATCAATCTTCTGTTCCGAATGCACAGCAGCCGCTCAGCATGCATCCCCGTATCAGCAGGCACCTCAGTATCAGCCCCCAACAGAAGTTGACGCCCCAAACACAGGATTTACTGTTCTCGCTGTATTTTTCCCGATTGTCGGCCTTATTCTCTGGCTCATCTGGAAGGACAAGACTCCTCTCAAGGCGAAGAGTTGCCTTAAGGGTGCTATCATCGGTATCGTTGTAAGTGCTGTTCTCACAATTCTTTTTTCTATCCTTGGCGTTATCCTCGGATTTATCGGTGCAGCATCATCTTCTATGTACTACTATTATTAATCAATAGTCATTTGACATAGAATCATACCGTAAGTTTAATCCGTAACTTACGGTTTCTGCCCTTTTTATATTAATTTCGACAGATATAATTCTTTTGTTGACAAATACGACAATTAGTTTTATAATACAACTAATCTTTATTTAGGAGGAAAATAATTATGAAGTATTGCGCACGTTGCGGCAAAGAATTCGAAGGCGAATCAAATTTCTGCCCCGAATGCACAGCAGCTGCTCAGCAGCAGGCTCCCCAGTAGCAGCAGGCTCCCCAGTATCAGCAGGTACCTCAGTATCAGCAGGCTCCCCAGTATCAGCCCCCGGCAGAAGTTGATGCTCCGAACACATTGTTTACTGTTCTCGGTGTATTCTTCCCGCTTATCGGCTTTATTCTCTGGCTCATCTGGAAGGATAAGACTCCTCTCAAGGCTAAGAGCTGCCTTAAAGGTGCAATCATCGGTGTCATTGTAGGTGTTGTATTGTCAATCGTCAGCTTTGTAGGCACATTTGTTGTTGCATTGATCGCAGGTGGATTTTAATCTTTAATCAATTCACACAAAACCCGCAGGTTTCATCCGAAACTTGCGGTTTTTATCTTTAATCCTGAAAAATGACATAAATATACCACTATTGACAATCTTATCGTTTACATTTATAATTAATAGCAATTAAAAAGGAGGAAAATAATTATGAACTATTGTATGAATTGCGGTCGAGAATATGATGGTGCTCCGGGTTACTGTCCGGAATGTGCAGCTACCTATCAGCAGCCACCGTATCAGCAAGCTCCGCAGTATCAGCAACCACCCTATCAGCAGGCACCATATCAGCAGCCTCCGGTACAGAATGTTTACGTACAGGCTCCTTATCCACCCACGGAAGTAGATGCACCGAACACAGGATTCGCTATCCTCAGCTTTTTCTTCCCCATAGTCGGACTTATCCTTTACATTATATGGAAGGACAAGACTCCGCTTAAAGCTAAGAGCTGCGGTAAAGGTGCTCTTATCAGCGTCATCGTCAGTGTCGTTGGAAGTATAGTTTCAACTATCCTTTATGTTGTTTTACTTGGCGGTCTGTTTGCACTTGAAGCCGGAATGTATTATTAATTACATATAAAAATCCGTAAGTTTTATCCTGAACTTACGGGTTTTATTTTTATTCCATAAAATAGCAAAAGCCGTCATCTATTGACAAAAACACTGATTCTTACTATAATTATTTCAATCATAGAAGGAGGAAGTATTATGAACTATTGTACACGTTGCGGCAAAGAGTACGAAGGTGATCCGGGTTTCTGTCCTGAGTGCGGATCCATCAATCAATCTGCTTCTGATAACAGAACTGAAGTTTTCTACGCTCAGAATCCTTATCAGCAGGTTCCCCCGCAGCAGCCACCCTACCAACAGGCACCGCCCTATCAGCAGCCACCTTATCAACAAGCTCCGCCGTATCAGCAGCCACCCTATCAACAAGCTCCGCCGTATCAGCAGCCACCGATGGAAGTCGATGCTCCCAACACAGGATTTGCCATCCTCAGCTTCTTCTTCCCCATGGTAGGTTTTGTTCTATGGCTTGTCTGGAAAGATAAGACTCCGCTTAAAGCAAAGAGCTGTGGTAAAGGTGCTCTTATCAGCGTAATTATAAATACGGTCGTTTCCGTGCTTATCGTTATTCTTTACGCTGTTTTTATCGGTGTAATCGTAGCTTCAGAAACATCAGCTCCGATTTATTATTAATCCTTTTTCGTGCAAAAATCAACCCGTAGGTTTCAGATGAGCCTACGGGTTTTATCATTTTATCTTATTTGTAAAGAGGACCGTAAACTTCACAAGCCTTTACGTCTGCAGCTTCGAGATCCTTTGTGCCGAATGCATTCCAGCAAGCCGGACGGAAGATCTTCTCGTCAGGAACATTGTGGAGTGTTACGGGGATACGAAGCATTGAGCAAAGTGTGATGATATCAGCACCGATGTGACCGTAAGAGATAGCACCGTGGTTT
>JAGBFD010000068.1 GCA_017936645.1 Clostridia bacterium | reverse complement strand
TGGCTCCGACAACTCTTCCGGGTCAGGTTACTCAGACTTCACCTTACGGCAGAGATGTTGAGACAGTAGGTTATCCTGTTAAGGTTTGTGAGCTTCTTTCAAATGTTGACGGTGCAGCATACGTTGAGCGTGTTGCTGTTAACAATGTAAAGAACATCAAAAATGCAAAGAAGGCTATCAAAAAGGCTTTCCAGAATCAGCTTGAAGGCAAGGGCTTCTCACTCATTGAGGTTGTTTCAACTTGCCCGACAAACTGGGGTATGACACCTGAAAAGGCACTCGAATGGGTAGATGAGAAGATGCTTCCGTACTATCCTCTCGGCGTTTATAAAGATATCTATGCAGAGGAGGAAGCAAAATGAGTAAGACATGCAGATTGCTTTTTGCAGGCTTCGGCGGACAGGGTATCCTTTTCGCAGGTAAATTCCTTGCATACAAAGGCCTTATTGAAGACAAGCAGGTAAGCTGGCTCCCGTCATACGGTCCCGAAATGCGTGGCGGTACAGCTAACTGTTCGGTTATCATCAGCGATGAGCCGATCGGTTCACCCATCGTTGATGCCCCGGATGTACTTATCGCTATGAATCTCCCGTCACTTGAAAAATACGAGAATGCTGTTGTAAGCGGCGGTAAGATTTTCATTGATTCAACACTTATTGATAAAAAAGTTGAGAGAACTGATGTTGATGTTTATTATATCCCTGCAACTCAGATGGCATATGATAACAATATCAAGACTCTTGCAAATATGATTATCACAGGTAAGGTTCTCAAGGAAGTTGACGGCTTCTCACTTGATAACGTTGATGCAGCACTTAAAAAAGTTGTTTCTGCACGTAAGATCGAGCTTCTTGGTGTTAACGAAACAGCTCTTAAGTCAGGCTACGATTACGCTGAATAATTATGAGAGTAAGTTGTATACAGCTCGATATGAAATTCTGCGACGTTCAGGCTAACTATGCCCGTGTGCAGGAGCTTATATACAACACAGTGAAAAAAGAAAATACGGATGTAGTCGTGCTCCCGGAAACGTGGAGCACAGGCTACTATCCGAAAGATGATCTTATGTCTTTTTGTGAAGCTGACGGTGCTCTCATCAAAAAGACTTTTTCACTTGTTGCACGTAATCTCGGTGTCAATATAGTCGCAGGAAGCATTGCCAATGAAAGAAACGGCAAGGCGTACAATACCTCGTATGTATTCAACCGTAACGGTGATGTGATAGCAGAGTACGATAAAACCCATCTTTTTACTCCGATGAATGAGCATAAGTATTTTGAATACGGTGATAAATATGTCACATTTTCACTTGACGGTCACAAATGCGGAGTGATTATATGCTACGATATACGTTTTCCCGAGCTTGTCAGAAAACTCGCTCTCGATGGAGTTGAATTGCTTTTTGTAGTTTCTCAATGGCCGGACAAGCGTATCGGACACCTTGAGATTCTCTCACGTGCCAGAGCGGTTGAAAATCAGCTGTTCGTTGCCGTGTGCAACTCGTGCGGTGTGACAGATGATGTCACATTCGGCGGAAACTCAATGAAATCGATCCGTGGGGTAATATGCTTTCATCCGCACATGAAACTGAAAAAGTAATTACCGCAGATTGTGATTTCAATGTTATGGCTGAGATACGCAATACAATCAATGTATTTGATGACAGAAAAACTGAATTATACTTTCTATGAATACTGTACACACTAAGTGTACGGTATCATTTTTATGTTTTTTGGCCTGAGTGAAAAATAATTGCAAATTACGGAATTTGTATTAAATAATATGTTGCTTTTTGTCGGAGAGTGGTATATAATTGTACGGGGGATGAAAAGAATGAAAAATAGTATTTCAAAAAGATTATTAAGTGCAATGCTTTGTTTATGCTTTGTTGTACTTGCAGGTTGCGGTGACAGTCAGCAGGTGGATTCAACCACTAAGGACAGAGATGCTGAAACTACAACAACAACTACTACAACTACCACTACAACCACAACCACTCAGCCAAGTACCGGTAAACCGGGAGAAACTCTCTCTATGCCCAAAGTAGAGACGAATGGTGAAAAGCTAATTGCACTTACGTTCGATGACGGACCGCACTATGAAGTTACGGCAGACATACTTGACACTCTTGAAAAACACGGAGCTAAAGCAACGTTTTTTGTAGTAGGTGACAGAGTAGCTTCAAATAAGAGTGTTGTCAAAAGAGCATATGATATGGGATGTGAGATTGGATCACACACATGGTCGCATAAAAATCTTACAAAACTGACGATTCCGCAGATGAATAATGAAATGAAAAAGTCAACTGATGCGATTTCCGCTGTGACAGGTGCTCCTGTTACTGTTATGAGACCTCCCGAAGGAGGACATAATGAAACAGTCAGAAACAATCTTGGTTATCCGCTTATTATGTGGTCAGTCGACTCAATGGACTGGAAACATCGAAATGCACAGAAGGACTATGACGAGGTTATGAATTATGTTTTTGATGGAGCTATCATTCTTATGCATGACCTTTATCCGGCTACAGCAGAGGCTGTTAAGAGAATTGTTCCCGATCTTATCGCTCAGGGCTATAAGTTTGTAACTGTCAGTGAACTCCTCGGAACACGGGAAGTAACGGTACAGAACGGCAAAGCTTATTCTTCAGCAAAGTCTTAAAGAATAAAACGAAAACCGCAACGATTTATTTGTTGCGTTTTTTTTTAGATAAAAATTGACACTTTTGCCACAATATGTTATACTTTCGACATTGTAAAAAAAAGAGGCGATATAAATGAAAAAAATTACAAAAATCCTTTCAATGGTTATGGCAGTTATCCTTGCTTTCGGAATTCTTATAATGCCCTCGTCAGCAGAAACGAATTCAGACGAAGAAGTGATTGTCGCAAGAATGTATGTAGGTCACAATGAGCGTTATATGAACCTTTCGGGTCATACGTGGATTTACATCGAAAACCTTTCTGATCATACACTTACCGTGGGAGCGTATACGCTGAAAAAGGGTAAAGGCGTTTCCGTAGGAACATTTGGCACGACACTTGAGGACGGAAGAGGTCTCTACTACAATGTCGAAGCGTGGAGATACAGAAATATTCCTATCACAGATTATATCCACCTGAGCAAAGACCTTACTCAGGAAGATCTTGATAAGGTAAGTAAAAGAATTCTTAATGGCGGAGCATGGTCTTATTTCCTTAATTGTGCATATTTTGCTTTCTCAGTATGGAATAGCGTACCCGGTAAACCTTTGGTTTATTTACTGTACCCGACGATACACCAGCTTCAGATTCTTATGTATCCCGGTCACGGAAACGGATTCAAAATGACGACACCTTCATTGGATGAGATTTTTAAGCAAAAGGGTAGAGGAGACAGAGCAGAGCTTGTTCCGGCAAATCCAAGCGTTGTATAAAGTTATAAAGAGCTGTATCAGACGATACAGCTCTTTTTATAAACTAAAACGGATTTGTAATTCTGTCCCATGTAAGCGGGTTGTAGCCGAGTCCGAAATACTTGAAAATCCATATGATGGGATTCAATCTGAAGAAGATCGCATCGATAACTGTTACAAGACCTCTGAGGAATGTTGAAATATCGTGTGTTTCGGGAACTTCCACCTTCTCGAATTCTTCACCCTCAACGTGAAGAACCATCGGCTGTGAGTAGCAGATTCCGTTTTCACCTGTAAGGTAGAATCTTACGAAAAGCTCAGACTCGTGTCCGTTAAGGAAGCTGTCTGCATGAAGGTCAAGTGTAGCCTTGCCGGATGTTACGTTTTCGTCACGCTGGATTACGTTACCGTTTGAAACCCATACGACACGGTCAAAGTTTACACCCTCAACGGTGATTGTATCGTTTTCCTGATCGATTGTAAGTCTTGTTACGTTAGGTGTGTTGTCAAGCCAATATCTCTCTGTGTCGTATACTTCCTGCTCAACAAAACCGGGGATTTCGGGGATACCGTCAAGTTCAACACCGTTTGAGAAGTGAGAGATTGAGAAGAACTGACCCTTTTCAAGGCAGGTGCGGAAATCTTCAGTTGTGAGGTTCGGCATCCAGCTCATTGTGTAAGCATCGTTGATTGAAGTTTCATTATGTGAGTCTGCGAATGTGTTGCCCCATGGCACGACACCGTAAGGAATTGTCTTCTGAAGGATCTGGTCATAAAGAATACGGTCGCAGCGTGTATGTGCGTCGGTTGCACTGTTGATACCCATACCGAGTGATGATCCCTGATTATCAAGGAAAAGTCTTGCAAATTTATTTACATAATACTCATCAATCTTCTGACCTACATATTTTTCAGAGTCTTTGTCAGTATAAACGTATTCGCCGACGTGTGAAAGCATTGAGATACCGCCTGCTTCCTTAACACCCTTAGTCGGAGTTTCGTAGTCACCGAATACACCTGCGAGACCCTGACCATACTCTGCGTAATAACCTGTAAGGTGGCAGTCAGCGATAGGTGTAGCCATATTAAGCTCGATGCCAAGAGGAATATCGATCATTCCGTTTGTGCTTGTTCTCGTAAGGTTATATCCGCTTGATGTGATAAATGTTTTGTTTTCGTTTGTTCCGTTAAGGTATGCCTGATACTCATCTTCAGGAATGGGAATGATATCAGCCATCTGAGTACGCTCTTTTTTGATGAATCTCATGAGAGGAACTGTTTCAGGAACTACGTTCCAACCGCGGTTAAGAGTACCGTGGTCTGTAAGTGCAACTATATCGTAATCGCAAGCATAGTGCATTTTGCAGAATTCATCGATAGTAAGGAATCCGTCACTCGCAGTTGTATGACAATGGAGCTGAGTCTTGTACATTCCCCATTCATCCCAGTTGATTTCTTCGTACGGGCTTTCAATGATAAAGTTCTTCTCTGTTCCCGTTGCTGCAATTGCGGTAGGTGCAACCGTACCGACAAAAAGAGTTGCCATAAAAACTGACAGAGCTTTCTTAAGTGGGATTATTGTCTTTTTTTTCATAGTTAGAACCTCCTTTGATGTAGAAATTATATAGTTTTTTTCACAAAAAGTCAATCATTATTAATCAATTTGCTTTATTTGACATGGGATTTTTATTGTGCTATAATTCAATTAAAGAATTTATTCTTAAAATTTGCATTTGAGGTGAGAATGATGTTGAATACTTTTCTTGTTGAAGTACTTAAACTTGCTCCGAGGCAGATGTGGGGCGTAGAACAGCTTGGTGTACATCTGGGCAATATCTTTACAAGTTTTTCACTCAAACAGATTCTGGCATCTATGCTTGCGGTTCTTGAGATGTTCGGGCTCATTATTTTCGATACACCTACCACACCGCGAGGTGAGGCACTTGATCTGACGGGATACAGTCTTGTTTTTGAGGATGAGTTTGAAGGAACTCAGCTCAATACGGATTTATGGGAATACAGAGGAAGCGGTCCGAGAAGAGGTGGCTTCAATGCACCTTCTCAGGTAAAGGTTGAAAACGGTAATATGATTCTCACGGGTGAATACCTTGAAAACGGAATGTACGGCGAGGGCTGGTATACCGGAATGGTGAAACTCAAGGAACGTTACTGTAAGGGTTATTTCGAAATCCGTTGTATCGTAAATTCAGATCCCAGATTCTGGTCAGCATTCTGGCTTCAGGCAGATCATCCGTACGAAGCTGAGTATTCACAGGGCGGTGTAGGCGGCTGTGAAATTGATATATTTGAGTCAATGAGTTTTGACAGTACGATTGGTAAAAACTCTGTTACTCAGACTGTTCACTGTGCAGGTGTGGACGGTGTTCAGGAAGGTTTCCAGTCAAACAACCTGGGAGATTTCTACGGAAACAATATATACAGCGAATACAACACATATGGTCTTGAGTGGACGGATGATGAATACATATTCTACATCAACGGAGTAGAGACACGCCGTACATCATTTGGTAACGGTGTATCGGAAGTGCTTGAGGACGTTATAGTTTCACTTGAGATTCCTGTAGGCGAAGAGCTTGAAAATCTTGAGAAGGACAACTTTAAGACAGAGTACATAGTTGACTATGTGCGAATTTATCAGAAATGATCTCTGTTAAATCAATCGCAGCGGATTTTAAATCTGCTGCGATTTTTTATAACTGCTTGCATTGTCAAAAACTGACTGAGTTATTTATCTATTTTTAATATTGTCATTAATTAATATTTCGTGGTAAAATATTATCAATGAGTAGCAATAGATTTAGGAAATATGTACTCATAATTAATGTCAGGAGCTGATTTTATGGGAAGAAGTACAAATTCAACCAAAAGCACAATCAGACCGTTTGGGTGGCAGGATAAGCTCGGATATGCAATGGGTGATATGGGCTGTAATTTTTCGTTCCAGTTGGTGTCAACATTTATGCAGCTGTTTTACCTGCAGTATATCGGAATTGAGTCAGGAGATTACGGTACGATTATCCTTATTTCAAAAGCGTTTGATGCCGTAAATGATATCGTGATCGGTAATCTTGTTGACACTAAGAAAATCGGTAAAAAAAGTAAATATATGCCATGGATTATTCTGGGTGCAGTAACACTTGTTGTATTTAGTGTTATGTTGTTTGCTCCTGTTACGAATTTCCCGTACGCTGGTAAATATGCATGGTGTCTCATTTCGTATTGCTTGTGGTCGATTTCTTACACGATGATAAATGTACCTTACGGCTCGCTTCATTCGGTTATTACTGATGATCCGCAGCAGAGGGTTACTCTTTCAACTTTCAGAAGCATCGGTGCGGCACTTCCTGCGATTCTTGTTATGGTTGTTCTTCCGAATATTGTATACAAGAAAGAGGAAAACGCAAACGGTGATCTTGTTGAGGTGCTTAAAGGTGAAACTCTTTTGCCTGTTGCTCTCGTTCTTTCAGTTATCGCATTTTTTGTGCTCTGGGGCACAACAAAGCTCGTTACTGAAAGAGTAAAACGTAACAACACTGAAAACACAACAGGCTTCAAGGCGATGATATCTTCTGCAAAATCGTACTTTACAAATCGTGCTATGATAGGTGCTACAATCGCTACGGTTGCATCGGTAGGACTTATTAACTCGACTATGTCGCTGAACAATATGGTTTTTCAGTATTTCTTTAATGATGCGAGTAAGACAGGTATTGCCATGATCGGAAGCTATGCTCCGATGATTGTTGTTATGGTGCTCATCGGCAAACTTACCAAAAAGTTCGGCAAAAAGAATGTTCTTGTTACGGCAATGTTTATCGGCGCTGTTTCAGGTATAGCCTCACTTTTTGCGCCGATAACTCCTGACAGCAAAGGTATGATTCTCTATATTATCTGTCTTATGGGTCTCAATGTAGGTAATGCTGTTTTCCAGATTTCAGTATGGGCAATTGTTGCTGATTGTATAGAAGTTAGTGCGAGAAAGACGGGAAAGAGCGAGGAAGGCTCACTTTATGCTATTTATTCATTCTTCCGTAAACTTGCACAGGGCATCGGTCAGGCGGTCGTTTCCTGGGGGCTTGTTGCAATTCACTTTAAAGAAGGCGAAAACGCAGTTCAGGAAGCAGGCTTTGGTGATAAGGTTAAGACACTTTATATCATACTTCTTATGGTGGCTTCGATTATTGCTTTCCTTTCAATGAAGTTCATCTATAATATAGGCAAAAAAGAAGAAGAAGAGTTTGCTTCGGCAAAACAATGACAGGGTGATAAACATGAAAAAGATAATATCAGTAATACTTGCGGTAGTGATGTGTTTATGCATTATTCCTGCCGGTGTCGCATCTGCAGCAGAGATGCCCGAGTTAACCGAGTATGGTTTTGTTGAAAATAACGGTGTAAAGATAGAGTACGGAATATATGGCGATATGAGCAAAGAACCGTTACTCCTCCTGCCACCGAACGGTGGAGATATGCATTGCTTTGACGGCAGCATCCTTCCCGAAATGTCAAAGCACTTCAAGGTTATTACGATTTCACCTCGTTACACGGGAAATTCGGATATGGGTGATGACGGACTTACTTTTGAAATTATGAGTGATGATCTCATCGTTCTGCTTGATGAGTTGAATGTTGAAAAAACAAAGATTTTCGGATTCAGCGACGGCGGAAATCTCGGTATGGTGTTTACCGTTGCTCACCCCGAAAGAGTAGAGTCACTTGTCGTTATGGGTTCAAATATAAATCCTCTCGGAACGAAGGTTTTTGATCAGATCGGCATAATCTGGAAGTATCTCGGTCTTATGATCAAAGCTGCGTTTACAGGTGAGGCTGAGGATATCCGTAGAAGAGATATTCAGGGCCTTATGGTTTATCAGCCGAATCTTACCTTCAAAGATTTACAGACGATCGAAGTGCCGGTGCTTAACATCTACGGTCAGCACGATATGATCAAGCGAATACATTCAAAACGTATCACTAAAAATATTCCGGATGCACAGGAGCTGATGATAGTCGGTGGAGGTCACGGCTCATGCTTTGACTATACTGACACGATAATCAATCCTGCACTTCTTGAATTCTACGGAGTAACTGAATAAAATAAAAATCCTGTCTGGTCGTCAGACAGGATTTTTATGTAAATGGGTTTATCTTGAATTAGCTGTTTCGATCATTGAATAGTAGAAGTCTTCAAATGAGGTAGGATAGTCTTTCGTTCCGCAGAAGTCGAAATGATCTGTGCCCACAAGGGTATCCATATAGTACCATCTGCCCGGTTCGATGTTTTTGCCGGAGGCGATGCTTTCCGAGTAGCTGATTGCCGTAGCTTCATCACAAAGGGGATATCGTGCTGATATAAGAGGTACGATTCCGTCGTTCACGGCCCAATCACCTTCAATTGTGACACCGTCATATGTCTTTCCTTCAGAAATACGAAGCATAAGAGAGGAAATGTAGAATATAGGTGTTACTGTGCTGTAAATGATCTGTTTTCCCGTACAGTCCGTTTTTGTAGCTGCTGTAGAGTATGAATAGTAATAAGTGTTTTCACTCAGCTTAATCGTTTCATTAAGCTCAGCTGCACCTCGTAATGTCATATCGTAGTAACAGTTGTCTTGTGCTGTGTAATAATTGTTTATCTTGTCAAAACTGAATGTTGCTCTTTTTTCGTCCTGCTCAGGTGTGAGGCCGAAGTGACCCATCTGCAAAGAAAAAACAATGAAATCGTTGCCGAGTAGAGTACCTATAATGTTGTACAGCATAACTATAACGTAGTAAGGTCCGGTGAGGTCATAAAGCATATTTGAAACCTGAGTGCCGTTGTGAGGAGCTGAAAGTGTTATGCACGAGTGCACACAACCGTCGTGTCCGCCTGTGAAAAGTGCACTTGTTTCTTCTCCGGTTGCAGCAATTTCTTCGTTGTTTCCGTAAGCTAAAAGTGAAGTAAGAAGGCGTACCGTAGCTCCGCCGAAGGAGTGACCGACAAGATTTATCTTATCTTCGAGATTCCAACTTTCGCCCATAATAGGTTCATATGTGAAACCGAATCTGTCGTGTCCGTGAGCCTTTGCGTGTGCTTCACCATAGTCAACGGTACCGCCGACGAGCTGAGCATAAAGCTCACATGCTCTGTCCCACGCACTGCTGAGAGGACCTACAGCGGGGGCATAAGCCTCGACACCTTGCTCGTTAAGCATAGAGATAAGGTCAGTATCGGACAGCCACAGGCCTCCGCCCCAGTAAGGTGATAACGAGTAAAATTTATTTGTAGGCGACCAACCGCCCATACCATGGACAAAAATATAAGGATAATCAGTTACGAAGTCATCTTTTCCGATAACACGTTCAGGTTCTTCCTTGGCATACGCGGGTACGATACACACAGAAATGCATATAACCGCAGCCAACAGCAGAGATATAAGTCGGATGCTTTTCTTCATAAGACACCTCTTTCTGACCTTTAAGGTCAATATATTTTACAATTAAATTATATTTGAACCGAAATACTTTGTCAATATGACTAGTTTGTAAAAAAAGCAGGCAGATGCCGTAGCACCTGCCTGCTGTGTCCGGTTTGTCAGATAAAGCTTACGATTGTGTCAACAACAGTCTGCATTACCTTCATTGTAAACCTGATGATGAGTTCAGAGTAGCCGTCTGTTCCGAAATTCTCATAGAACCACGGGCTGATCTGCATAAAAATATCGAGTGAAATGCCGCCTTCGTCGGGAGCTTCCATCACACCTGCTTTTACAAGACAGGCTGTAACTCTTGCTTCGGAAGCTTCAACTTCGCCTACGACACCGATTGTGCTGTCGATTACCTTTTCTGCCTCGTCGATAGCTGCTGCAAGTTCGGCTGCATCCTCATCAGAAAGGGTAGAGGGATCAATTTCTTTTGCCTGCTCAACGAGAATAACGAGCTTTTCAGAACCTCTTGCTACATTGAACTGCGGAAATTCGGGAAGAGAATAAACGTTCTGAATTCTGTCGCTTTCAATGAGATTGAGAGCAAGTTTGAGGATTACGTCATTTCTTGCCGTAAGGTCGTGACGCTGACCGTCAAAGTAGAATGTAGTGTCAGGCAGAAGACCTGTTGATGCATCTACCACTCTGTCAGGTGAGATGTGATTATGAGTCGGATCAGAACAGTGTGTGTTCTGCTGTACATAATCTTCGGGAAGTGTTTCGCCTACATTGGCAAAGTGTGCACCCATGGAGGTTGAGTCTGTATGAATGATATAGTCAGCGTTCTGAGTATTCCATGTTTCTCCTACGTTGATCATTGCCACGTCGTATTCAACAAAGCAGAATACCTGAACACCGTTGTCCACAAGGTTTTGTATATTTCTGTCAGAATTGAGCTGAGCCTGATAGTATCTGTCAGTCTGAGCTTTGATATTTGCCATTTCCGGAGATGAAAGATATTTTTCAGCTGCAGTAGGATAGTCTCCTGAAGGGCAGAGAGCCCACATTCCTGTACTCTTCACCATGATTTCACCCACAAGTGTGTTGACAGCAGACTCAAGGGCTGACATAAGAACCTCGTCAGGAAGGATACGGAAAAGCATTTCTATAAGAGCAGCTGTACCCTTGTCAAGAAGACCTGACTCGCCAAGAAAACCGTTGTAAACATATTCCTTGTTAAGGAAAGAAACTCTGCCGTTGAAAACATCACCGATAATAGTCGAACCGTCAAGAGCAGGAACTACAAAGATGACTTTGTGAAGATCATTCTGAACTTCAGGTTTGTAATCAAGCATAGCACTTACAATTGAAGCACCCTGGCTCAGCGGAACAAGATTAACCTTATCATGACCTGTCTGTTCCTTAACCATCTGAATGAAATCATAAAGTTCGTTTACAAGGTCGAAGTGATTACCGAATGAATTGTATGCAAAGTAGTACATATGATCATACGGCTGTTCTGTTTCGTAGAGGTCGAAGGGGACGTGACCGAAAATTTCTTCGGTCTCAAAGTCACGGCACTCTGAAACAGGATAAGGATATCTTTCGGTGTAAACGTTCGGACTCGGCTGTGCATTTTCATCACAGGTGTTGATACCGAAACACGATCTGATCACATCGGATGCAGCCTCAGTAAGACCTGCATCACGCTGTAAAACAAGTGAAAGTACAGCGGGGACAAGAACCTTTGAAAGAACTTCGTCGGTCTTGATGTAAGCGGGAAAACTTGAAATTTTGTTGCCCTCATCATCAAGCACAAAGTCACCGTTGTCATCAAGTACCCATGTGTTTGACTGGCCGAGACCCGGAACGATAATAGTCGGATAATACTGACACTCACCGTTGCAGTCCGTGTATCTCTGTGTTGCTGATGCTCCGATAATGCTCATGGATATAAGCATAGCGATGCACAACAAAACGGAAACTGTTTTTCTGAAAACTTTTTTCATTTTTACACACTCCTGACTGTGCTGAATTTCCTTATTATTCTATCATAACACCGATTCAGAATTCAACAGTTTAACGATAAATGTAGCTGAAAATATTGCACAAAAAAGCTGCCGTTTTTTCGGCAGCCTGAGATTACGTGAGACGTTTATTGATTTTTTTGCTGAAGGATCGTACGGAGAAATATACGGTCAGCCATATCGCGAAATACAGCACAACGAAAATTGCCGTAAAAATGATAACAATTTCAACCCTGAACGGAATCCAACTGTTCAGCAGATAACAAATCACATAAATGATGTAAAGTGAACCAAAGTGGCACAACAATGATTTAGGCAAAGACCAATGTTCTATCTGATTGAAAACACTTGCTCCTGCCTGTACGAACGCGAGGCTGTAGGTGGAAACTATTCCGAGTAAAACTTCATTACCGCTGAGTGAAAAACCGTCCAAAAATCTTTCAATGAAAAAATACACAATTCCTAAAATGACAGGGCCGAATCCACCGAAAATAAGTCCTCTGTGTAAAAAATTTTTAAAATATATGTTCATATCATATACCGAACCTTTCTTTGATATTTCTGATGTTTCTTCTGGAGACATAGTCACGGTAACCGCTTTTGAAAACAACCGTTAGTGTACCCGAAAGCGAAACATCAAATTTCTGAATTTTGTTTTTATTGGCTATGCAGGATTTATTTATTTTTATAAAAGAGTCAGGAAGCTTATTTTCAAGCTGATAGAGTCTTTCTTTTATCCTGAATTTTCCCTGCGATGTCTGTGCATAGACTTTATTGTTTTCGACAGTAAAACATTCTGTGTCAGACGGATGAATTATCACCCTCTCTTCGTCCGTGTATCCCCAAATAGCACTGTTTTTAATGACGAGACTCTCTATTTCCTTCAGCAGTTCGTTTTCTTCGTGGGTGTAAACTATCACCTCCTCTTCGCGGTTTTTATCGATAAAGAATGAAAATTTCATTGTTTTCCCTCCTTGCAGATATATAATACATCTTCGTTTGTTGTTGTGCAACAGTCCGGAAGTGTTCGGTTGATTATTCATACTGAACGGTTTTTGATTTAAATAAAATTTTCTTGCAAAAATTAACGTTATACATTAAAATAAAACTGATCAGAATTTGATTTTGCATAAAATTAAGAAAGGTTGATCTGATTATGAAAATTATTGCATTCTTTATGGCGATAATCACATGGCTCGGCGCAGTTTTCTTTCCGGGCAGACTTGTCGGAGAAGGAGTCTTCAATGACCCTGCGGAAAGAGTACAGACTGAGTTTGATGAAGGTGAATTCGTTATGGGAGAAAATGATCTTATAGTCGCACCGTACGGTGATGACAGTAATCCGGGTACGGTTGATGCTCCGCTTAAGACGCTCGAAAGAGCAAAGGAGCTTCTGAAAAATAACTCTTCGGATGATTCTGTTACGGTTTGGTTCAGAGAGGGAACATACACAATAGACAAAACGGTTGAATTTACTTCAGCTGACAGAAGCAATGTAATTTATCGATCTTACCCATACGAGAAGGTTACTTTCTCAGGTTCAAGAGCTGTCACAGGTTGGAGTGAAACAACAATCAACGGTGTCAAAGCATTTATTACGGATGTTGAGGTCAATTCGGACGAAGATTATTTCCGTTCACTTTTCAAGGGTGACAAGAGACTTCCTCTTTCAACATATCCCAAGGAGGGCACTTTTAAAGTTGCTGATCCGAGCGAAGCAGAGGCTGTTGCTAATCCCCATGATCCGTATTTTTTTACACACTTTTTGGCTTTCTATGCTCACAAGGACAACATACTTGATTTTGCGAATGCGAGCGATGTTGAGGTTGAGGTTATGCATTTCTGGTGCGACGAGCATCTTCCGGTTCATTCCGTTGATGCATTGACGGGCAGAGTTGAGTTTTCAAAGCCTACATCAATGCGTGTAAGAGTTGATGACAACTTTGTTTATCACAACGTAAAAGAGGCTCTCTCACTTCCGGGCGAATGGTATCTTGACCGTGCGGAAGATAAGCTTTATTACATCCCCGAAGATGGTGATACGATTGAAAATACCGTTCTGAATGCGGGTATCAATGATCGTTTGTTTGCGTTTGACGGAGTGACAAACGTTTCTTTCCAAGGTATTGATTTTATCAATACAGATTGGGATTTTACAGGTAAAAACGGTGCATTTTGGGACAAAATGTTCGAAAGTACACACCCTTTATATGAGAATATTAAATACTGTATAGATCATCCGCAGGCTGCATTCGAGGTTCCTGCTGCAATAAACATTATTGCTTCATCAGATATTGACTTTACAGACTGTCGATTCGAAAACCTTTCCTATACTGCAGTCAAGTTTGACAAGGGCACTCAGAACTGTGATATCACAAGCTGTATGTTCAATGAAATAGGTGCAAATGCGATCTTCATCAACGGTGATTTTGTTGTTCCTGCGACAACAAGGAATATCAATGTGACCGATTGCCACATCAGGAACTACGGCAGGATTTTCAGTAACGCAATCGGCATTCTTCTAACTCACGCTTATGATTGTGATCTTACATATAATGAAATTCACGACGGCTGGTATACAGGTATCTCTGTAGGATGGAACTGGGGCTATGCTGAGCATCCGACAAACAAAATTAACATCAGCAACAATCTGATTTATAATATCGGTAACGGTTGGCTTTCGGATATGGGAGGCATTTATACCCTTGGTGTACAGCCCGAAACGGTTATTTCAGGCAACGTGATCTACAATGTAGGATGTGACGAAGGAGCTTACGGTTACGGCGGTTGGGGTATCTACCTTGATGAAGGCTCGAGTGAAATGCTTGTTGAAAACAACCTTGTTTACGACTGTTCCTCAGAAACCTTCCATCAGCACTACGGCAGAGATAATATTATAAGAAACAATATTTTTGCTTTCGGCGGAGAGGGAGCTTTCATAGTTACTAAGCACGAAGAACACAATTCACTCACGGCAACAAATAATATCTTTGTAACGGACAATGCACCGATGTATGCTTTTGATACCGATAAAGATTGGTTCGTTGATGACAGTAATCTTTATTGGGATTACGACAGAGGAGGAAAAGTTCTGTCCGGCAATACTGTGAGTCTGAGTGACAGGAAGTCTCTTGTTACAATGACCGTACAGGGTTATTACAATAATGCTGTTTTTAAAGATCCGCTTTTCAGGGATGCTGAGAACAGAGATTTTACACTTGCGGAAAACTCACCGGCACTCGAAACAGGTTTTGTACCGTTTGAGTATGATGCAGGTACGCTGACAAAGTTTGAATGATGTAAATATCTTTTTCATTTTGCATAAAAATTTTTTTGTAATTGAGCATTATTTCTACATCCGCATTTTCAAATTTTATTGACAAGAAAAATCAAAAGTGCTATTCTTTTTCGTATAGGAAAGTTTGCTTTTCTTAAACTCTAAATATTAAGGAGATTGAAACCATGGAAATGATTTACAAAGGTAAGACAAAAGACGTTTATAAGCTTGAAAACGGCAATGTAATGCTCAAATTCAAGGATGATTGCACGGGTAAAGACGGTGTTTTCGATCCGGGTGAGAATACAGTCGGACTGACAATCGATGGTATCGGAAAGGCAAATCTTGAAACATCAGTTTATTACTTTGAGATGCTCAAGAATGCAGGTATCAAGACTCACTATGTAAGTGCTGATATCGATAACGCTACAATGGAAGTTCTTCCTGCTACAGTATTCGGTCACGGTCTTGAGGTTATCTGCCGTCTTGTTGCTACAGGCAGCTTTATCCGTCGCTACGGTGAGTATATCGAGGATGGCACAGCACTTGAAGGCGGTTATGTTGAGTGTACATTTAAAAATGATGCAAAGGGCGATCCCCTTGTAACAGGTGAAGGTCTTGCAGCTCTCGGTGTTATGACACCCGATCTCTTTGAGAGCATGAAGGAGCAGACACTCAAGATTACAAAGATCGTTGCTGATGATCTTAAGACAATCGGTCTCGATCTTTGGGACATCAAGTTTGAGTTCGGTTATAACAACGGTGAAGTTATCCTCATCGACGAAATTGCTTCAGGTAATATGAGAGTTTACAAGGGTGACACAATTGTTGAACCTGTTGAGCTCACAAAGCTTATCCTTAACAGATAATTTTATTAAGTTTTCACAGCAGAAGTCTCGAAACCGGGACTTCTGTTTTTTTATAAGAAATTTATATAAAATTACGTTGCATACATCATAGCATTATGATATTATATATCCGTGGAGGTGTGGCTTTATGAAAACTAAACGTTTGATATCAATTTTTCTTATATCAGCCATTATATTTACCCTCAGTTTTTCTTTATATAGCCCTGCCGCAGGTGCAGCGGATACGACTCTCCGATTCGGTTCGGACGGCAAGTTTAAGATCGTTGTCTTTGCTGACTGTCAGGACGATGAGAAACCGTATCAGAAGATGATTGAGCTGATGGAGGATGCTCTTGATAATGAGAAACCGGATGTTGTCGTCTTCACGGGTGACAACGTTGTTGTATCTTCAGACGGTAATTTTAAGACGGGTGCTGAAAAGATAATTCAGCCTCTTATTGACAGAGATATACCGTATGCTTATACATTCGGTAACCATGATGATGAGTATGGCGTTTCAAAGGAGTATATGCACAGTGTATATTCCTCACTCGGTACTTGCCTTACATATGATGCTGACCCGTCACTTAACGGTTTCGGCAACTGTAATATTCCTATATATTCTTCAGATGGGAATGATATCGCATTCAATCTCTGGATTATAGATTCGTTGGCTTATGGTGACGGAGGCTATGATCATGTGCGTCAGGATCAGCTCGACTGGTACAAGAGAACAAGTCTGGCACTTGAACAGCAGGCAGGTCATAAAGTAAATTCTATTATGTTCCAGCATATAGCTTTACCTGAAATTTATAATCTGCTTACCGAGAGTTCTACAGGTACAAAAACTTATCTCGGAAAGAAGTATTCTAAAAATCTTAATTCTAATGCAACGGGCTATCTCGGTGAGTTCCCATGTCCTCCTGCGGTAAACGGAGGCCAGTTTGATGCGTTGCTTGAACGCGGTGATGTTCTCGGTGTAGTAACGGGACACGACCATTCTAATTCATTTCACGGAAAGTATATGGGTATCGGCTTTCTGCAGATGCCGGGTATCACTTTTCAATCATATGGTGACGATAATTGTCGCGGCTACGGTGTCATAGAGCTCGATGAAAGAGATACTTCAACATATTCTACTCACACGGTTACATATGTTGAATCATGGAACGGTGCTGCTGCGAATAATACATGGGAAAAGGCTGAATATTATGGCGGTGCAGAAGATAATGTTTATATTTCTTCAATAAACGTATCTGCTGCAGCTACCGCATCGACAGCTAAGAATTCACTGACAAACGGTGGCTATACTCTTATCGACAAGGATCTTAACGCAGACTCAGGTGGTAATTATATTTATATGGGTTATAAGACAACGACTGATCCTGCGAAGGCTTTGAGAGATGTCAGATTCTATGTCGCGGATGCAAACGACTCCTGGAGCACGGCAACTGTCACTATAAACGGAAAGCGATGTACTTATACCAGAGCTGCGGATGTTGATCTCAATAAGGGTGCAGGCGGACACTATATCTATGCCTATGCAACCAATGATGAAAACGCAGGTCCGCCAATAAAAGCAATCAGTTTCGGAAACTCTGCTACACCTTCGGAGTACAGAGTGGCTACAACTCTCGGCTCGCCGTACAGGGTGGCAGATCTTAATGCAGATGCAGGCGGTGAGTATATTTATTGTTACCTTTCAACGGTTGAACCTCTGGATGTTTCTGCCCTGCGTCAGAAAAGAGAGAAAGCTCAGCAGATTCTGGACGATTGCCAATATTATCCGGAGTCAGGAAAAGTGCTTGAAAGTGCAATGGCTTCTGTTGACAGTTTTTTTGCAGATCTTGATGCCGACGGAGTAACTTCTAATAATCAGGATTATGTAAAACATCTCTGTGATCAGATTGATTTGGGACTTGCTAATATATTGCTTCAGGTTAAGTTTGTTAACTACGACGGAAGCGTTATAGATACAGTTTATATTCCTTATGGTTCTTCTGCAAAGTGTGAAAAGATTCCTACTAAAGAATCAGATGAACAGTATCATTATAAATTTGCAGGTTGGGATACTGAAACCTCAAATCTTAAGACCAGCATTGTTGCAACGGCTGTTTTTGAATCAGAGCACTATCATACTTCCGGAGGCCCTGCAACCTGTACAAAGGATGAAACCTGTAAATATTGTTATGAAGTTCTTAACGAAGCAACAGGTCACGGTCAGATGAAGTTAGCAGGTGCAAAGGAGGCAACGTGTACCGTTGACGGTTATACCGGTGATCAGTGCTGTGCTGACTGTGGTCAGGTGCTTGTACCGGGCGAAAAAATAGAGGCATCAGGTCACAGCTTCGGAGAGTGGGTTTACTACATAATGCCTACCGTGACACAGACCGGTACGGACAGAGCTACTTGTTCGGTATGTAAGACCTCTCAGTACAGAGAATCACCAAAGGCTACAACTGCAACAGTCAGTGATGAGTTTATCTTCGGTCTGAGATGCAACCTTTTGCCGGGAGAAGTGAAATCGTACTTCAATACAAAGTATCTGTCAGTATCTAACGAGTCGTATAACGGCAAAGTTATGGGCACAAATTCCGTTATTTCCGTTAAGCAGAAGAATATCACAACAAATTACACAGTTGTTGTTTTCGGTGATGTAAACGGTGACGGTTGGTACGACGGTCAAGATGCTATGATTGTATCTTGCCTTGCAAACGGAATGCTGACTCAGGATGATGTTACGGCAGCTGAGTATATGGCAGCTGACTGTAATCATGACGGTGTTATAGACGAAAGCGACGTTACATTACTCAATGAAGCAGGTGTACTGCTTTCTGCAGTTGAGCAGGATAAACCGCAGGCGGAGTTCGAAACAAGTCAGGTATTTTCAGAGTATATCGAACTGATTGATCAGTCTCCGGAAATAGATATACCTGCCGAAGACTGTCCGGATGAAATGCCGACAGACACACAAGAGTTTAATCTGCTCGAAATGATATTAAGTTTCATAGAGTCTTTTATAAAGCTGATTCTTTCGTACATACCTGTATATATCAGATAAAAATAGCGGAGCATATCATTACGATATGCTCCGTTTTACTGTTATTTATCTTGTCCGTAGTAAGCGTTCTTTCCGTGTTTTCTCAGAAAGTGTTTGTCAAGAAGCTCCTGCTGCATCACTTTGACATCAGGGTTAAGAACCTCTGTCTGAAGTGCCATAAAAGCAAGCTCTTCAAGCACGACTGCATTATGAACAGCATTTCCGGGATCAGAACCCCACGAAAATGGGCCGTGGCTGTTGACGAGAACTGCAGGAATAGTGTTTTCGTCGATTCCTTTAAAAGTTTCGATAATCACGTTGCCTGTTTCTTTTTCGTATTCGCCACCGATTTCTTCGGGTGTCATCTTCCTTGTGCAGGGGATTTCACCGTAGAAATAGTCTCCGTGAGTTGTACCGTAAGCGGGAATACCGCGACCTGCCTGTGCAAATGACGTTGCCCATCGTGAATGTGTGTGGACAATGCCTCCGATTTCAGGAAAAGCATTGTAAAGTGCAACGTGTGTCGCTGTGTCAGATGAGGGTTTCCATTTGCCTTCAACCTTTTCTCCTGTTTTGAGAGAAACGACAACCATATCTTCAGCACTCATATTGTCGTACTCTACTCCGCTCGGCTTTATAACCATAAGTCCTGATTCACGGTCAACTCCCGAAACATTACCCCAGGTAAAGGTAACAAGACCGTACTTGGGAAGTTCAAGGTTTGCTTTGCAGACTGTTTCTTTAAGTTTTTCTAACATAACTACCTCACTTGAGTTTCCATGCAAGATCGTTGAGGAAAAGCTCTTTTTCAAGTGACTCAACGCTTGTATCCTTTGTAATGTGTACAAACTCAATATCCATCATTCTTGCCCAGTCTTTCATCTGCTCAGCAGAAACGTCATAAGAAAGAACTGTATGGTGTGCACCGCCTGCAGTAATCCAACACTCAACACCTGTCGCAAGATCGGGCATTGCCCTCCACATAACCCTTGCGACGGGAAGATTCGGCATAGGCATTATCGGTTTGACACAGACGATATCCTGACAGATAAGGCGAAGTCTTCCGCCCATATCCACAAGTGAGAAAACGATTGCGTCGCCTGCCTTACCTTCAAATACGAGGCGGGCAGGTTCTTTCTCATTCATACCTATTCCGAGATGGTGTGTTTCGATTCTCGGCTTATCTGCTGCAAGACTCGGGCATACTTCAAGCATATGTGCTCCCAGACTGTACTCCTGACCCTCGGCAAGGTGATAGGTGTAGTCTTCCATAAAAGCAGAAGCACCGTTTCCGTTCTCACCCATAGCCTTCATAATAGCTGTAAGTGCTGAAACCTTCCAGTCGCCCTCACCACCGTAGCCGTAGCCCTGAGCCATAAGGTGCTGTGAAGCAAGGCCGGGCAGCTGCTCCATTCCGTAAAGGTCCTGGAATGTGTTTGAAAATGCCATACAGCCTTCTGAGTCCATCATCTTTTTGATGGCAATTTCTTCCTTTGCCTGATAACGGATTGCATCAATATTGTCCGTCGCTATATCGTACTTTGACTTGTAAACATCTACAAGAGCGTCAATTTCAGTTTCTGTGACATTGTTCATTTCTTTTACAAGGTCACCTACAGCCCAGGTGTTGACCTGCCAGCCGAGCTTAGTCTGCACTTCAACCTTGTCACCTTCGGTAACAGCTACTTCACGCATATTGTCACCGAAGCGCATAACCTTCATATCTTTACTTACCGAAACACCGACTGCAGCCTTCATCCAGTCGGCTATTTTTTTATGCACCTTATCATCCTGCCAGTAGCCGGCGATAACCTTTCTCGGCATTCTGAGTCTTGCTGCGATGAATCCGTGTTCACGGTCACCGTGAGCAGCCTGATTGAGGTTCATGAAATCCATATCGATTTCATCGTTGGGGATTTCACGGTTATACTGTGTAGCAAAGTGACAGTAAGGCTTCTGTAAAGCGGCGAGACCGTTTATCCACATCTTGCTCGGTGAGAATGTGTGGCACCAGGTAATAATACCGCAGCAGTTATCGTCATAGTTTGCTTCTTTTACTATATCGGTGATTTCTTTGTTAGTTTTTGCGGTTACTTTATATACAAGAGGGTAGGGAAGAGACTTGCTCAGAGCTTCTGCCATTTCCTTCGCTCTTTCCTCAACGGTTTCAAGAACCTCAGGTCCGTAGAGAAACTGTGAGCCCACAACGAACCAGAACTCATAATTCTTCATATGAAAACCTCCGATTAAAGTGTTTCAACAGCAGCTTTTTCAACTTCAAGACCTTTGAGGAAGCGTCTGAGATAGTCTCTGAAACCTGCAATGTCAGCTGTCAAAGGTTCGAGCTTTGTACCCGGAGTATCGGCAAAAACATCGTCTGCGAGGAAGTCTTCAAGAACCTTCTCGTTATTCTTAAGGTAAGCTGCAAGAAGGGCCATACCGTAAGGTCCGCCTTCACCTGCAGTTTCCATAACCCAGACTGCAGAGTTTGTTGCGGCAGCAAGGTATTTCTGACCTACACCAGGAGTTTTAAAGAGTCCGCCGTGACCCATAAGTCTGTCGATTGCAACCTTTTCATTTTCAAGAATTTCCATACCTGCTGCGAGTGAAGCAAGTGTTGAATAAAGATGTGCTCTGAGGAAGTTAGCGAGTGTAAACGGCTTCTCGTGACTTCTTACGATAACCGGTCTGCCCTCGGTGAATCCCGTTATAGGTTCGCCTGACATATAGTTGTAAACGGTAACACCGCCACAGTCAGGGTCTCCTTCAAGACTCTTGAGATAAAGCTTTGTGAAAAGCTCACCCATATCTACATCGTGTCCCATTAGACCTAAAGTCTCTTTGAAGAGGTTGACCCAGGCGTTCATATCCGATGTGCAGTTATTGCAGTGTACCATTGCAACAGGTTTGCCTGACGGAGTCGTAACCATATCAATCTCTGTGTAAACTTTCGAAAGCATTTTTTCAAGAACAACCATTGAGAAAATTGAAGTACCTGCGGAAACGTTACCGCTTCTTGCTGCGACTGCGTTTGTAGCAACCATACCTGTACCTGCATCTCCTTCGGGAGCACACATAGGGATACCTGCTTCAAGGTCGCCCTCGTCGTCAAGCAGTTTTGCACCTGAGAAGCTGAGTGTACCTGCACTTGCACCTGCAGGAAGAACCTTCGGAAGAATGTCACGGATATTCCACGGGAAATCTTTCGTGAGCTCTTCGAATTTTTCTATCATAGCTGCATCATAGTCTATTGTTTCTGAATCAATGGGGAACATGCCCGATGCTTCGCCTACACCCATTACTCTTTCTCCCGTGAGACGGTAATGAACGTAACCTGCAAGAGTTGTGATCATATCGATATCTTTGACGTGCTCTTCACCGTTGAGAATTGCCTGACGAAGGTGTGAAATACTCCAACGCTGAGGCACGTTGAAGCCGAAAAGCTCTGTGAGCTCATCGGCAGCCTGAGCAGTTGTAGTGTTTCTCCATGTTCTGAATTCTGCAAGCTGATTTCCGTCCTTGTCAAAGGGGAGGTAGCCGTGCATCATTCCTGATACACCCATAGCATCCACTTTTCTGAGTGTGATGCCGTACTGATCCTGTACGTTTTTCTTAAGGTCTGCATAACAGCTTTTGAGGCCTGTCCATACATCGTCCATGGAATATGTCCAATAGCCGTTTTTGTACTCGTTTTCCCAAGTGTGGCTGCCCGAAGCAAGAGGTTTGAAATCCTCTCCTAAGAGTACAGCTTTGATTCTTGTAGAACCGAGCTCGATGCCGAGATATGTTTTGTTGAATTTGTCTGACAAATAAATCACCACTTTACAAATTGATAACCCATTATAACATATCTCGTTAGATTTTTCTATATTTTAGTGTTAAAATATTGACTTTTTTCATCCCTTGCTTGAAAAAATTATGCAAAAATGCTATATTTTCTGCGGAGGTTGATACAATGAAAAAAAGTGATATCAATATAAGGGATCCGTTTGTACTCGTTGAAAACGGTAAATTTTATATGTACGGTACAAGAGCAAAAGACTTCGGCACAAAGGTAGGCGGAGTGGATGTTTATGTTTCTTCTGATCTTGAGGACTGGGATGAACCGTATGAGGTACTTGATTCTGAAAAACACGGACTTAACCGTGATGTTAACTGGGCTCCTGAGGTACATAAATACAACGGTAAGTATTATATGTTTGTAACCTTCACAATGGAAAACGGTAACCGCGGTACATATATCCTTTGTGCCGATTCTCCGATGGGGCCGTTCTGTCCTCACAGTGACGGTGCTGTCACACCGAAGGAGTGGATGAGCCTTGACGGTACACTTTATGTCAGTAGGGACAAAAAGCCTTATATCATTTTCTGCCATGAACACGTGCAGATCCTTGACGGTACTGTCTGCTATGCGGAGCTTACGGAAGACCTTAAGGCGATAAAGGGTGAGATAGTCACGCTCTTTTCAGCTTCCTCATTTCCGTGGGCAGATGAATATGACCCGCAAAAGCATTATATTACAGACGGACCGTTTCTTTACCGTACAAGCGGTGATGAACTGCTGATGATATGGTCAACTTTTATCAAAGGCCGTTATAGTGAATGCCTCGTCAGATTCAAAGACGGCGAACTGAACGAAAACTTTGAACATCTTGAACCTCTTATCAGGGATGACGGAGGTCACGGAATGATCTTCAGGACGGATGACGGACTGTATCTTACTTTCCATACGCCCAATCAGACCTTGAACGAAAGACCTGATTTCAAAAAGCTCGTTGAAGACGGATCATCTCTTAAAATATCAGATTAGTTAAAATGCACTAAATATGATGTGATTGTTAGTCGCTTATGTCATATTTAGTGCTTTTAGTTGTTATTTTTCGGAAAGTATGATATAATTTCTCTATATACAAAAAGGGGGTATGTGCGTGAGTGGAAAAAACGCAGGTTTTGGCAAAGTGAAAGGTTTATTCACTGAAGTCAAAACACATTGGAACACTCCGAAAGAAGGAAATTATGTTCCTTATAAAGAATATAAAGATATTCTCGTTGCCGTAGGCAGTAACTATGCGGGATCGAAGATGCTTGAATACATCTCTTTTGGTGTAGGATGCTATCTTATAATGCATCATTATGAGTTGCCCTATCTTACCTATGCAATCATAGCTCTTATCAATATGCCGCTGAATTACATAGGTTCTCTTATTTCCTGGTATGTAAGTGACAATCTCGGTTTTCTTCCGAAAAGGTCGGAAAGGAAAGTTTACGGAACTTACTTTGCGTTTCTCATAGCGGGTATAGGGTTGCTTTTGTGGGATCCCGTGACGCTTATGGATATCAACAGTCCTTTTGTCAGGTTTTTCAATACCCTTAACGGCATGAGCGCAACGGCCTTCTTTAAAGTTATAGGTACGCATCTTCTTTATACCGGATGGACAGGTGCACGAAATATTTTCTGGCGTAAAAAGCTTATCCCTAAATACGGTCGTTACAAATATTCTCTTTATTGTGACTACCTTCCAAAATGTATAATGGTTATACTCATCGGTTGGCTTCCTGTTTATACTATTGCGGATATGCCGACACGAGTGTGGGTGGCAAATCTTCTTTTTGCCTGTTACAATGTTTTCGGATTTGCAAACAACCTTGAAACCTGTACAAAATCCATCAGTCCTAACACAAGAGAAAGAATCCTTGTAAGAACCTATCCTATCAAGATTTCGCATCTCTTCCATTCAATTATAGCTATTATCATTCCTGTGATTATCGGCAGACTTCGTTATGAATGGGCAGATATCAATGTTTTCAGATACGTTATTCCGATAATGTTTATTACCTTTGCAACTCTGACAATGTTTTTTGCAGGTCGGGTTCAGGAAAGAATTCCGCAACCGCCGATCGAGAAGAAAGTTCAGATCAGCTTCTGGGACGGTATGTTCGGTGTTCTTCGTAACAAGTATCTCTGGATCAATACCCTTGTCGGACTTCTTGACTCGCTCGGAAGCGGTATGCTTGCGATCACGACGGTTCTTTATCTTTACACGTTCCGTCTCAGCGGTCTGCCGTACAGCCTTATCGTGGCACTTGTTTCGTTTGCCGGAACGCCACCGGATTTCTTCACTCCGTATTTCATAAAGAGATTCTCATACAAGCAGATAATGATTTTCTATCAGCTTTCGAGAGCACTCGGATATACGGCAATTGCTCTTGCTCTTAATTTCTTTGGCGACAATCTTGTGCTTTGTGGCTCAATATGTGTTGTTATTCTCATCTTTATGGAAGCAACAAGTACTGTCCCGAAATCAGCGGCACACGATATGAATGTACGTATCACAGACTATCAGATGTATCTCTCAGGCGAACGTCTCGAAAACTATTCAGGTGTTTACAGCTATGCAGGTATCTTCAGCTGGTTCACAGGTCCGATCACATCTTTTGTAGGTCTTGTGATTCCGATTCTTCTTCTTGCGTCAGGATTTAACGGTAACTGGGACGTTCTTTTCATTGATTCATCAAGATTCAATATCATCATCGTTCCGTTGATTATTGAAATCGTCGGTTATTTCCTTATGACGATTCCGTTCTTGTTCTGGGATTATGACTCTTCAAAGCAGGATAAGGTTATGCACGTTCTTCAGCGAAGAGCAGAAGTTACAGAAAAAGCCCTGCAGAACGAAAAGACACCTGCAATGGCAGAAACAGGAAAGGTGGATTGACATGAAAAAGACTAAAAAAGTAAAAAAGAATGCCGAATCCACAGCAGTTATCGGAAATCTCAATATTCCGGATGAGCAGGTCTGGGATTATAAAATCGACGGCCTTGCCGCTCCGATGATTGGTAAAACCTATAAGAATTTTACAGTCAAGAAAATTCTTCTTGTTATTGCGGTTTTAGTTGTTATTTCCTTGTCTTTTATTTTCAGCGTGCTTGCACTTATGAATGACACTTTTGAATATGACGTGCTTTCTGACGGTACATATAAGCTTATGCAGTTCAGCAATACGGGAAATATCAAAGAACTTGATATTGACTATGTATCAGAGATTGTTGAAGAAAAAGTTCTTGATAACGGCGAGATAGAGGTTATATTCTCAAAGGAAGAAACAAAGCCGATTACGGCAATCAAAGAATATGCCTTTAACTGTGATGAAAAAGTAGAGGTTATCAATATCGGTGCGCAGGTTACGGAAATTGATGCAAAATCATTCTACTCATGTTGGAATCTTGAACGCATCGAGGTTGACGAGGAGAACCCGGCATACTGTGACGTTGACGGTGTTCTTTATACTAAAGATATGAAAACTCTTGTCTGCTTGCCGATAAATCACGACTTGTATCTTGCAAAACAGGACGGAATAGAAGTTGATTTGTGGCCGGGCGATGAAGGTTACGAAGAGTACAAGAAAAACTATATGACCATAGTTATACCGTCAACTGTTGAAACTATCGGCGACCTTGCACTCAACTACAACGCTTTGTCAGATATTTATCTTCCTGAGGGACTGAAAACAATCGGCGATCTCGCTTTCTTTGAATCAACCCTTACTGAGAATATCTACACCTATAAAGGTGAAAGTGAGCAGATAATCGGCGCAGATAAAATAAACTTTACAGAAGACCAAGTATATCTTTCTCTTCCTGAGGGTCTTGAATCAATCGGCACTGATGCTTTTAACTACAATCAGGCACTCAGCTACATGTACGTGCCGTCAAGTGTAAAATTCATCGGCCACCATGCATTCTGGGGAACCGTTTATAAAGAGGGCGGAGAGCTCAAGGGTGTTGCCTGTATTGAGGTTGCAGGTGACGAAAACACCTTCAGCACAAGTGTTGAAAAGGGTAACAACTGGCTGCCGCAGTATGACAACGGTCTTTTCCC
>JAGBFD010000067.1 GCA_017936645.1 Clostridia bacterium | reverse complement strand
TTACAAAAAACTATGAAAAATCAAGCTTTTCACGAAGTATCCCTCCGTCTTTTGCTTCGCAAAATCCACCTCCCTTTAGGCAAGGGAGGCTTTGCTCAACTTGAACTCATATGTAAATCATCCCTACAAACCCGAATTTGTAGGGGTGGAAACATGGTTGTTCTGCTGATTTCGTGTTTCTTATATGCCTTTACAAAAGGGTATAAAAAAGGTATAATATTTTTACACTGTTTCGGAGGTGTTGAAGATGAGCCCTGAAAAGAAAACGCTTACGGTTTTTACTCCCGCATACAACAGGGGATATTGCATCCGTAATTGCTACGAAAGTCTTTGCAGACAGACCTGCAAGGATTTTGTATGGCTTGTCGTTGACGACGGTTCATCGGACAATACCGCAGAATTGATCAAAGAGTGGCAGACGAAGGACAACGGCTTCGAAATAAAATATGTTTATAAAGAAAACGGCGGTATGCACACGGCACACAACACCGCGTACGAAAACATCGACACCGAGCTGAATACCTGTATCGACTCCGATGTCTATATGACAGATGACGCGGTTGAAAAAATTCTCGACTGCTGGCATAAATATGGGTCGGATAAATATGCAGGAATCTTCGCCCTTGATATGTTTGATAACGGCAAGATTATCGGCAAGGAGTTTGAATCCGATCGGTTTGCTACAACATTTTCAGGCTATTTTCAGGGTGGTGGCAGAGGAGATAAGAAAATTATCTACCGCACGGACGTTGTAAAATCCACTCCGCCTTATCCCGTTTTTGAGGGTGAAAAATACGTTTCGCTCGGCTATAAATACGAGCAGGTTGACCTGATCGCACCAATGATTATCCTCAACGAGCCTGTCTGCGTTGTTGAATATCGTGCCGACGGCTCAAGCACAAATATGTTCAGGCAGTATCTCCGCAACCCGAAAGGCTTTGCCTTTGCGCGGAAAGAAAGCATGAAATGCAATTTCAGCCAAAAGGACGTTTTCCGAAACTGTATCCATTACGTTTCAAGTTCAATCATCGGCAAAAATCCGAAGTTTATTTCCGAATCGCCGAAGAAGCTTATGACCGTGCTTGCGATTCCGTTCGGCATAGCACTTACGGTTTATATCAAATCAAAGTCAAAAGATTTTATGAAAGTTGAAGGCTTTTCTGAAAAATAGACTTTACTTTTTCAAAAACAGGTATATAATGGTTTCAAATTTAATTTCAGAGTAGACGGTTGTGCGTTAATCGCCGACGGGACGGGGAGTTGTCCGTCGGATGTAAGTGCAACGGTCGCATCCCGCTGAATAGTATCGAGATAGCGATACCTCCCTATTATTCACAAGGATGATGGGAGGTATTTTTGTTGGGTAACAGAACCGAAAAAACAAAAACAATGAAAATCAGAACCGTGAAAATTGCAACGATGGCTCTGCTGATTGCTTTGCAGGTTGTTCTTTCGAGGTTCCTTTCAATAAATCTGCAGTTTCTCAAAATCGGCTTTTCCTTTGTGCCACTGATGGCTGCGGGCTATATCTACGGCGCTTCGGGCGGTGTTATCGTTGCTCTTGTCAGCGACCTGATCGGAGCGTTGCTGTTCCCGTCGGGTGCATTTTTCCCGGGCTTCACGGTAACCGCCGTTCTTTCGGGATTTATTTACGGCCTTGCTTTCAGCGGAAAGTGCACAACGTCCAAAATTGTTATCAGTGTTGTTGCTGAGCAGGTATTATGCAGCCTTCTGCTTAACACGTGGTGGCTTGCGATTATGTATCACTCGTCATTCAAAGCTTTGATCGTAACGAGGTTCTGGCAGGCACTTGCAATGATCGTGGTCGAAATAATTTTTGCTGAAGTGCTGTTCAGGAGACTGGGTTTTATGAGCAAATTGAAAACTCAATTGTTAAGGGCATAAAAATAAGGACGGGATTTCCCGTCCTTATTTTTTATGTTTTATTAAAGCTGAGCAGCAAGGTCCTTGATGTAAGCCTTGAAATCTTCGCCGATTTCGTCGTGAGCAAGAGCAACTTCGCAGTTAGCCTTCATAATGCCGAGCTTGTTACCCATATCATAACGGATACCGTCGAAATCAACAGCAAGAAGGTTGCCTTCTTTACCGAGACGTGTGAGTGTATCTGTGAAGTAGAGTTCTTCGCCTTCGGGTGTGTTTGCAAGGTCTTCCTCAAGGTAATCGAATACCTGCGGGGGAGCAACAACACGGCCGAGAATTGAATAGCAGGACATAATCTGCTCGTCTGTCGGCTTCTCGATGATGTTGTGAACGTCCATAACCTTTTCGTTGTCCTCGTGATGAGTAACGTCGAGTGAGCAGTACTTCGGAACGTCCTTTCTCGGCACTTCCTTGACACCTACGACACCCTTGCCTGTCTTTTCGTAAACGTCAACAAGCTGCTTTGTTACAGGATACTCGTCATTGATGATAACGTCATCACCGTAGAGGATTGCGAAAGGCTCGTTGCCTACGAAGCTTTTTGCACACATGATAGCGTGGCCGAGACCCTTTGTCTCCTTCTGACGGATGAAGTAAACGTTAGCGATATTTGAACAAGCGAGAACGTCTTCATAGAGATCCTTCTTAGACGGATTTTTTGAAAGCTTGTCCTCAAGCTCATAGCTGTGGTCGAAATGATCTTCGATAACGCCCTTACCGCGGTTTGTGATGATAAGAATGTCTTCGATACCTGCTGCAGCAGCTTCTTCTACGATGTACTGGATTGCCGGCTTGTCAACGATGTTGAGCATTTCCTTCGGCACTGCCTTTGAAGCTGGCAGAACTCTTGTACCCAGACCGGCTGCAGGGATGATGGCTTTTTTGATTTTCATTGTTAACTCCTCCTGAAATTAGTTTGTAAAATAACTAACAATAGACATTATAATATTAGGCAGGTGGCTTGATGCGATCATAGCCAGAAAACCTGCAAGGAATGAAACGCCGCCACGGCGGATCAGGGAATACCTGAGCACTTTTGTGTCAGACGTTGATCGCTTGGCAAATCTGATATCCTCAAACATTTTTCGTCGGTAAAAGTAGTTGGCGAGAAGTGCGGGAATGATGTTTGCGATAATACAATCTGAAAGAAGAACTATCATACTTTCGGGCAATACTGCTTTGAGTGCTGTCCATACCGTGTTTAACGAGTTCTCGTATGCGGTCATGTTTTCTTCGCTTTCTTCCATCGCCAGATTTTTACTCGCAGTTAAAAATTCCGCATACATCGACTCAATCTTTTCAACCTCTTCGGGAAGATCAGCTGCCAAAGGTATGACTGCTATCGTGGCAGAAATTGCAAGGGCAAGCAGGATTGCACCGACCTTATAAAGTTTGCGGTAAAAGAACCACGCGGGACCAAAGAAAAAGGCTCCCCAGTTCCACGAAAGGAAAAAAGATTTCTTGTCCCTGTTTCTGATGAATTTTCTCAGATAATGAGTCGGATTTACCTGCGTGTAAGTCGCTATTTCTTTTACGGTTGCACCGCCGATGTCTTCTTCACCACCGTAGACCTGACCTTTAACGTAAATTCCGTCAAGACGGATTTCAGGTATCGGGATATCGGGGATATCTTCAGCTGAAGTGAAGTCTGCAGGACGCTCTTTCACGTCAGCATCTTCCTGCGGTTCCTCTTTTACCTCAGGTTTATTTTCTTCAGGCTCCGGGTTGGCTGTTCTCCAGTCAAAACCCTCAGCGTGAAGGTGTGCGTTTACGCACTCGTTATTCTTTTTGTAGCATTCTCTGTGCTGCGGTGTTCCGCATTCGGGACAGACGACTATATCTTCGCCTTCAAGCATCGGTTCGGAGCATCCGTCACACACTTTGTTGTCATAAAACATTTCTTTCTCACCGGATTGTAAATTTTTACATTTATATTATAACACATAATTTTACAATAGTGTAGACTAATTTTTAATATTTTTAAAACAATATTAAAATCTATGTCTTTACATAAGCGTATTTTTCTTGTATAATTATTTGGTAAAAATATGTGCTGTAGTATAGCGAGGTATAAAAATGGTACAGTTTGAAGAATTAAGACTCTATTTGCTTGGTTTTGAAGAGAAACTTACGGAGTTGGGCGAAGCTCTCGGTCTGAACGCAATGAAAGAGGAGGTTACTTCTCTTGAAGAAACAACGGCTCAGGACGGTTTCTGGGATGATATCGCAAATACTCAGGTAGTTTTGCAGAAAATTGCAGGACTTAAAAATAAAATCTCAAAATACGAAAATCTCAAGGCTTCTTTCGAAGATACTCTTACTATGATTGAGCTTTCTGATGAGGAAGAGGATCTGGATATGCTTGATGAGTGCAAGTCAAGTGTTGACGAGTTTGAAAAGGAACTCGACAAGCAGACACTCAGCACGCTTCTTTCAGGCGAATATGATATGAAGAATGCTGTCCTTACATTCCACGCAGGTGCAGGCGGTACTGAAGCTCAGGACTGGAACCAGATGCTTGTAAGAATGTACACCCGTTGGGGTGAACAGCACGGCTTCAAGGTAAGTATGATCGACTTCCTTGACGGAGACGAAGCAGGACTCAAGTCTGCAGTTCTTCGCATCGAGGGCGAAAATGCTTACGGATATATGAAGAGCGAGGCAGGTGTTCACCGCCTTGTCCGTGTTTCTCCGTTTGACTCTTCGGGAAGAAGACACACTTCTTTTGCTTCACTTGAAGTTATGCCTGAAATTGATGACACAATCGAAGTAGACATCAGCCCTGAGGATATCAGAATGGAAGTTTACCGTGCGTCAGGTGCAGGCGGACAGAAGGTTAATAAGACTTCTTCTGCCGTACGACTCATTCATATCCCGACCAACATCGTCGTTTCCTGTCAGGTTGAAAGAAGCCAGCATCAGAACCGTGAGGTTGCGATGAGAATGCTTAAGTCAAAGCTTCTTGAAATCAAGGAAAGAGAACACCTTGACAAGATTGAAGATATCAAGGGAGAACAGAAGGAAATCGGCTGGGGAAGCCAGATCCGTTCTTACGTCTTTATGCCTTACACACTCGCTAAAGACCACAGAACAGGCTTTGAAATCGGTAACATCAATGCCGTTATGGACGGTGAGATCGACGGTTTCATCAATGCTTACCTCAAGCAGATGTCACTTTCTGAGCTTAATAAAGATTAAAAATAAGGATTTGAAAATATGAACATCGTTGACATTTCGCGTCCTTTGCTTACCACAATCGAATATCCCGGAGATCCCGAAACGAGACTCGATGCCGTTCAGCGAATTGAAAAAGGTGACGAGTGCAACCTTTCGGCTGTCTATGCCTGTGTCCATACGGCTACGCACGCTGATGCTCCGTGCCACTTCCTTGAGGGAGGAGAGACGATTGAAGAAGCTGATCTCAACAAGTATATAGGTCAGTGTACGGTAATCGAAGTGCCGCCCGGAGTTATAACGGGTGAGTATGTCAACAGATATTTTCCGAAGAAATGTACAAGACTTCTGATAAAAGGTGATGCACAGTCTTTCTTTATGGAGAGTGCCGCCTATGAAGCGGTCGACACGGGTATCTGCCTTATAGGTACGGATGCTGACTCAATCGGCAAGTCGGGCAATCAGCTCAAGCCGCACAAGGCTTTCCTGCAGAATGGTGTGGCTGTGCTTGAAAATCTCGATCTTTCGCAGGTTGAACCGGGTGATTACTACCTGATTGCACTGCCTGTGAAGATGGGTGCCATCGACGGAGCTCCCGTAAGAGCTGTGCTCATAGACGACTACATCCTTTGGAACAAACTGAGCTGAGCTTTATACTACTGAAATGCATCTGAACGGAGGTGCAGTTTTGAAAAGAATTTTTGATTTTGTTGTGAGCATTTTTGCGTTGATATTTCTCTCACCGCTTTTTCTCGTGGTTTCCCTTGCGATACTTATAACTGACGGAGCTCCCGTGCTTTTTAAACAGGAAAGAGTAGGCAAGGATAACAAGCTTTTTACGGTGTATAAATTCCGCACGATGAGAAACGGTACGGGTGACGTAGCGACTGCAGAGCTTACTGATGCGAACGAAAAGATCACAAAGACAGGAAAGCTTCTCAGACTGACAAGTATTGACGAGCTTCCGCAGCTTTTTAATATCCTCAACGGAACTATGAGTCTCGTAGGTCCGCGTCCGCTTATCCCTGCTGAGAAGGAAATCCGTGAACTGCGTGAGCAGTACGGTGTTTATTCTGTCAGACCCGGCATCACGGGTTATGCACAGATTAACGGAAGAGATAACATCGATGACGAAACAAAAGCCCTGCTCGACAAAGAATATGTCGAAAAACAGAGCTTTATGTTTGATCTTAAGATTATTTTCAAGACTTTTATGAAGGTCCTTAAACGAGCCGACATAAAAGAAGACTGATTATGCAAGACCGAGGTACTCTTCTAAAGTAATGCCTCTCTCTTTTATTTCCTTAGCTGTTTCGATACCTACGAATCTGTAGTGCCACGGCTCGTAGATAACTCCGGTGATATTTCTTGACTTTTCATCTTTCGGATAGCGGAGAATGAATCCGTATTCTGCAGCGTGTTGGTCGAGCCATTCGAACTCATCGTAGTTTTCAAAACTCTGAGCGAGTGAGCAGATGTCCATCGCAAGACCTGCATTGTGCTCACTTGAGCCGGGAACCATTATGACGGTAGCGGCTGATTTTGTAGCCTCAGTCTTATCCATACCTGCATCCATATTTTCCTTGATGCGGTTTTCAAAGTTTCTCTGCTGTCGCTCGTATGAACGGTAGCCTGAAACAGGAGTGAGAGTTATTCCGTCAGCAAGTGCTGCATCGTACATCTGCTGATAGTAGGGTGCTACACGGTAGTCAAGGTAAACTCCCGAACCCTTTACAGCCTCAGCGAGTGTCGGCTTGTAGTTCGCAGGGAGGGTATAGTTACTGTTTACTATAAATTTTGAAAGGTCTGCATTAACATCAGTTATCTGCGGAGTAAATCCCGCATAAGCGTAAGGGTACTGATTGTTCGGTGTTTCGTTTTCGGGTGCAGGTTTGCTCTCGGGCTGTGAGGTCGGAGCTGTAGTGCCTGTAGTCTGACCGGCTGTAGTGTCTTCAGGTGAGTCCTGAGCTGATGTGCTTTCCGTCGTGCTGTGAATCGGCTGAGTCAGGATCTCGTATGAGTCTTCGACAGGCATATTCGGGTTTGCAAGAACTGTCTTGTATCTCTGATGTGTTATGACGGCACCTCCGAGGACTGTTACAGCGATCATAACTATGACAGACTGTAACGCTATGATACGTATTACGCGAGGCGTAATTTTTTTATTCATAAAATCATCCTTTAGTTTTAAAACTGTATATTATATTCTATTCGTAATTAAGTCCGTTGTCAAGGAAAGAGAAAAAATTCTTAAAAATACGGCTTAGTAATAAAACCCATAGAAAGGAATGTTGACAGATGAAATCAACAGAAAGTGTCGGAAATTATAAATCCGAAGTAAGACTTTACACAAACTATGCTATCAAGCATATAAAGACAATGTGTAAAAATTTCGGTCCGCGTCCCGTAGGCAGCGAGGCTGAGCTCAAAGCACAGGAGTATCTTGCAAAAGAGCCTGAAACAACCTGTGACACAGTACTTAAAGAAGAATACAAGTGCTCTGACAAGGCATTTATGGCATGGGTACCTCTCGGTGCAGTGCTTCTTATACTCTCAGCAGTATTTTTCACTCTCGGCCTTCCCGTTGCATCTCTTGCATTAGGCTGTGTTACGCTTTTTATTATACTTGCAGAGTTCATTTTCTATAAACCCGTTCTTGATATTTTCTTCCCGAAAAAGACTTCTGTGAATGTAACAGGTACACGTAAAGCAGCAGGCGAAACAAAGAGAAGAATCATCTTCTCAGGCCACGTTGACTCAGCTTTCGAGTGGACATACACATATCACGGCGGAAGACCCGTGGTAGCAGGAATCATCGTAACAGCTGTAATTGCTGTGCTTCTGAGCATCGGCGGCGGAATCTACGGTCTTGTCGCAGGTACGGATTTCGGTGTAATCTGGATGGGTGATGACCTTGCAATGAAAATACTTGCAGTCGTAATGTATGTAACTGTTCCCGTTCTCGGTGCAGCGATCTTCTTCTGCAACTACAAGCGTCCCGTAACAGGTGCAAACGATGACCTCTCAGGTTGTATGCTTTCTGCAGCTGTGATCAAGTTTATGGATGCAAACAATATCCGTTTTGAAAATACAGAAGTTGTAGCTCTTATGGCAGGTGGTGAAGAAGCAGGTCTTCGCGGCTCAAAGGCTTGGGCAAAGGCTCACGCTGATGAAATCAAAAATGACGGTGTAGAGACGATCTTCATCGCTCTTGATACTATCCGTGAAATCGACTTTATGGCTATCTATGATAAAGATATGACAGGTATGGTGAAAAATGACAAGAGAGTAGCAAGGCTTCTTCAGGATGCTGCAAAGGAAGTAGGTCACGACGTGCCGATCAAGGCTATTGAGCTCGGTTCAACTGATGCTGCTGCTATCTCACAGGCAGGTATACCGGCTTCGGCATTTACAGCTATGGATCCGTCTCCCGCAAGATACTACCACACACGTCTTGATACTGAAGAAAATCTCGACCCGAAAACCCTTGAAACAGGCCTTAAAATTGCACTTGAAGCAGCATTTATGTTTGACGAAAAGGGAATTTCATAAAATTTACAAAAAGTATTGGAATTATCTGATATTTGTGTTATAATCAAACATATACAGAAATTATGAGGAGTGGATTGTTCGTGAACAAAAAACTTATAAGATTACTTTCTCTTGCATTGGCAGCTGTTATGTTATTTGCTTTGTGCTCCTGCTCTACTACTACTGAGGAAGAGGAGACTACAACTATCCCCTATGCTGATGAAGCGATTAAAGAAGGCGACGTAGCTAAGGCAGAGATTGTTGCAAAGTTCAATAAGCTTATGGCAGACACAAAGGCAAGCACAGAGTTTGAAGGTATCAACTACTGGCTTGATCAGAGTGCAGGCGACTGTGAGTGTGAGAACGAATACGTAAAGGCATCATTCAAAACACTTGCAGACAAGATCACAGGTGAGAGCTTCGGACTTTCTACTACTGATGAGGAGAATCCCGCTTCAGTCAAGGATATCTTCCCGGTAATGGGTTCTGACAAGGCAGGTTCGCTTGACTTTGCAGACGTGCGTTCAGCACTCATCACAGACAATGAGGGCGATGCACACTATACAATCGTTCTTAAGATCAACCCCGAAACAAATCCTGAGCAGGAAGACAGCGTTTACGGAAAGCTTTACAAGATTTCCAAGGATGATGAGATCTTAGCTGAGTTTGCTAAGTACAAGGATTTCGTTACAGTCGAGAAGTACGATGCTACATATGAGATCGGCACAATCAAGGTTATAGTTGACAAGGCTACAGACCACGTAACAAAGGTTGAGCTCAGCCGTACAGCAGCTATTGAAACTGAGATCACAGGTCAGGGCACACTTGCAAGTGTAGGCACATTACCTCTCAAGTTTAAGTACTACTCTACAGCTAACTACGAAATCGTATGGCCTGAAGCAGAGGCTGCTGCATAATCTTAAATAAAATTACGCCACGGAATTAACTCCGTGGCGATTTTTTTATGCTTAAATTTTACTGTGCTGTGCTCTTTTCCTGCTTGACTTTGTGATCGATAACGTGACGTGATGCGAGCTCGTCAAAGATGTCTTCGAGTGAAATTCCCATCTCAATCATAAGAACCATTACGTGATAAGCGAGGTCTGCGATTTCGTAGACGGTCTCTCTTTTATCGTTATCCTTTGCGGCGATGATGACTTCAGTTGACTCTTCTCCGACCTTTTTAAGGATTTTGTCGATACCCTTTTCGAAAAGGTATGTAGTGTAGGAGCCTTCCTGTTTGTTGATCTTTCTGCCTTCAATGAGTTTGAGGAGTCCCTCGTAAGAAAATTCGCTGAGTTCGTCATTTTCCCATACTGTATTATTAAAGCAGGAGTCTGTGCCGAGGTGACACGCAGGACCTTCCTTCTCAACAACTACGGTAAGAGCATCTTTGTCGCAGTCAGCTGTGATGCTGACGATCTTCTGCACGTTGCCGCTTGTTTCGCCCTTACGCCAGAGTTCCTGACGTGAACGTGACCAGAAGCAGGTACGCTTTTCCTTGATACTGATTTCAAGGCTTTCTCTGTTCATATATGCTACAGTAAGAACTTTCTTGCTCTTTGCATCAACGACAACGGCAGGGATAAGTCCTTTTTCATCAAATTTTAATTCATCCAGATTCATTTTTTATAACCTCACTATGATATCGTTTTTCCTGAGTTCTTTTTTCAGGTCTTTTATCTCGACCTCACCGAAGTGGAAGATCGAAGCCGCAAGACCTGCATCAACTTTAGGCAAGGCCTTGAAAAGTTTTGTGAAATCGTCGATGCATCCTGCACCGCCCGATGCGATTACGGGAACGTTTACTGCATCGCAGACAGCTTCGAGCATTTCAAGGTCAAAGCCCTGCTTCACACCGTCTGTATCGATGCTGTTTACTACGATTTCACCCGCACCCATATTGACGCAACGCTTGATCCATGAAATCGCTTCCATTCCTGTGTCCTCACGGCCGCCTTTTGCGAAGATGCGGAATTCACCGTCGACACGCTTAACGTCTGCCGAAAGAACAACGCACTGGTCACCGTATTTGTGTGCAGCCTCACGAACGAGTTCAGGGTTACGGATAGCACCTGAATTAACGCTGACTTTATCTGCACCGCACTTGAGTACACGGTCGAAATCGTCAACAGTATTGATACCGCCGCCGACGGTAAGAGGAATGAAAACTTTACTTGCGACCTCTGTCAGAATGTCGGTGAAAAGCTTTCTGCCCTCAGCAGAAGCGGTAATATCGTAGAAAACGAGCTCATCTGCACCGCAGCTTGAGTAAAACTCTGCAAGCTTGACGGGAGAAGAAACATCGGCAAGTCCGAGGAAGTTCACACCCTTAACAACTCTGCCGTCCTTAACGTCGAGGCAGGGAATAATTCTTTTTGTAATCATTTTGCCACCTCGATTGCTTCTTTGAGATCAATTGCATTGGTATAGTAAGCCTTTCCGATGATTGCACCGTAGAGGTTCATCTGACGAAGTGCTTTGATATCGTCGATAGTTGAAACACCGCCCGAAGCGATGATATCAAGAGTGAGCTTTTCGTTAAGAGTCTTGTAAAGCTCACGGTTTGTGCCCTTCATTGCGCCGTCTTTTGAAATGTCGGTGCAGATGATCGTTTTTACACCCTTGTCCTGCATTTTAAGGCAGAAATCCTCGAATGTATACTGTGATTTTTCTGTCCAGCCCTTGATTGCAACGTAGTCATCCTTGATGTCCACACCGACAGCGATTTTCTCACCGTACTTTGCGATTGCTTCGTCGAGGAAAGCTTCATCAGTTATCGCTGCTGTACCTAAAATTACACGGCTGACACCGATTGAAAGATACTTTTCGACCGTTTCCATTGAACGGATACCACCGCCGAGCTCGACGAAGAGGGAAGTATTTTCAACTATATTTTTTATCGTTTCAAGGTTAGGTGTGAGTCCTGTTTTAGCACCTTCAAGGTCAACCATATGGAGAAACTCAGCACCGCATTCCTCAAACTTTTTTGCTATATTGAGAGGGTTTTTATCATAAACCGTCATCTGATTGTAATCGCCCTTGAAAAGACGGACGGCAGCACCCTCGTAAAGGTCAATAGCGGGAAAAATATTCATTACTCTGCCTCCGTTTCACAAAATGCTCTGAGAATATTAAGACCGACGTCACCGCTTTTTTCAGGGTGGAACTGACAGCCGTAAATGTTTTTGTAAGCGACGGCAGCGGTAAGCTCCTTGCCGTATTCTGTTGTGGCGGCAACGCTTTCGTCACAGTCCTCTGCGAAATATGAATGAACAAAATAAACGCAGTCGTCTTCCTTTATGTGCTTGAAAAGGGGACAGTCGCTCTGCCTGAAATGAAGTGCATTCCAGCCGATGTGCGGGATCTTCAGCTCTTTGGGGAGTACACCCTGCATTCCCACAACGTTGCCTCTTAGCAGACCGAGTCCGTCGTACTCACCGTATTCAAAGCTTTTTTCAAAAAGCATCTGCATACCAAGGCAGATACCCATAACGGGTTTGCCTTTCTTTGCTTCGTCGACAAGCACTTTGTCGAGTCCCGTTGCACGAAGCTTTGCGATCGCATCAGAAAAAGCACCGACACCGGGGAGAATTATTTTATCTGCAGAACGGATTTTTTCTTCGCTGTCCGTAACAATCACGTCAGCACCAATGGCATTGAAGGAGCTTTTAAGTGAAAAAAGGTTACCAACACCGTAGTCGATTATTGCTATCATTATAAAACACCTTTTGTGGACGGGATTTCGTCCTTGAATTTTTCGTCAATGTTGACTGCCTGGCGCAAGGTCCTTGCAAGGCACTTGAATGTGCCCTCAATGATGTGGTGAGAGTTTGTGCCGCTGAGCTGAAGGATGTGAAGAGTGAGTCCTGCGTTTCTCGTGAAAGCGAGCATAAACTCTTCAACGAGCTCTGTGTCGAAAGTGCCGACTTTTTCAGTCGGGATTTCAAGACGGTAGGCGAGGTAGTCTCTGCCTGAAATGTCAACTGCACACATAATAAGAGCTTCGTCCATCGGGAGAGTAAAGTTGCCGTAACGGATGATGCCCTTTTTGTCACCGAGAGCTTCTTTGAAAGCTATACCGAGACAGATGCCGATATCCTCGACTGTGTGGTGATCGTCAACGTCGATGTCACCGTCACAGCTTACGGCAAGGTCGAATCTGCCGTGCTTTGCAAAAAGAGTAAGCATATGGTCGAGGAAACCGCAGCCTGTTGCGATTTCGCTTTTGCCTGTTCCGTCAAGGTCGAGAGTAAGGCTGATCTTAGTTTCAGCGGTATCTCTTCTGATTTCACTTGTTCTCATTTATTTCACCTCAAGTATTTTTTTCGTTGCTTCAAGCAGTGCATCCATCTGCTCCTTTGTGCCGATAGTTATTCTGACATAGTCGCTGATGAGAGGCTTTGTGAAGTGGCGGACAAGGATACCCATTTCCTTGAGTTTAAGGTAAAACTCACCGCCGTTTATCTTATCACATCGTGTGAAAATAAAGTTTGCCTTTGAGTCGAGAGTTTCGAAGCCTAACTTTGCGAGTTCAGTCTTTGTATACTCTCTGTTTTCTGCAATAGTTTTGCAGTTGTTCATATAGTAATCGTTGTCCTCGATTGCAGCGATGCCTGCTGCGGAGGTCATACGGTTAACGTTGTAGGGGTTTGTTGAATACTTGATTGTATTAAGGTCAGCAATCAATGCTTCGTTGCCGATTCCGAACCCGAGTCTTGCACCTGCGAGTGAACGTGACTTTGAGAAAGTCTGCGTAACGAGAAGGTTATCGTACTTCTTCGTCAGATCGACAACGCTATCTGCACCGAAGTCAACGTAAGCCTCGTCGATGATAACTACGCTGTCAGCGTTGGTTGTGACGATTTTTTCGATTTCTTCTGCACTCATGGCAAGTCCTGTGGGAGCATTTGGGTTTGCAATGACGATATTCATACCGATATTGCAGTAATCTTCAACGTCGATGCTGAAATCCTCTTTAAGAGGAATTTCCTTGTAAGGGATGTGATTGAGCTCTGCGAAAACGGGATAAAAACCGTAACTTATTGACGGGAAGGCGATACCTTTGTCCTCGTCGCAGAATGCCATAAATGCGAAATTGAGAATTTCGTCTGAGCCGTTTGTCATAAGCACATTTTCATACTTCACACCGAAAAGGTCAGCTGCCTTCTGAGTAAGTACACGGCTTTCAGGGTCTGAGTAAAGATTGAGTTTTTCACTCTCTGCCTTTGCATATTCCGTTACCTTGGGAGACGGAGGGAAAGGCGACTCGTTTGTATTAAGCTTTATGTATTTCATATCCTTGGGCTGTTCACCAGGGGTGTATGCCTCAAGGGATGAATATTTTTTGCTGAAAAATCTGCTCATTTGTCTTCCTCAAATCTGATTGTAGCACTTCTCGCATGAGCCGAAAGTCCTTCCTTTTCTGCAAAGAAAGCGACGTCCTCCGCAACGGCTGAAAGTGCCTCTCTTGTATAGTAAGTGTACTGTGTCTTCTTCACGAAATCATCAACGGAAAGGGGACTTGAAAAACGTGCTGTTCCGCTTGTAGGAAGAGTGTGATTAGGACCTGCAAAATAGTCGCCCAGAGCTTCAGGACAGTACTTGCCCATAAAGATTGAACCGGCGTGCTTGATTTTATCAAGGTAATCAAACGGATTATCCATGCAAAGTTCGAGATGCTCAGGGGCGATTTCATTTGCGATGTCGATAGCCTTGAGAAGATCGTCAGCAACGATGATTTTTCCGTTATTGTCGATAGATGTTCTTGCGATTTCTTCACGGGGAAGAAGCGGGATCTGTCTTTCAAGCTCTGCACTTACAGCGTTTGCAAAGTCCATATCGTCGCAAACGAGCACAGCACTTGCCATTTTATCATGTTCTGCCTGAGAGAGCAAGTCTGCGGCAACAAATTTCGGGTTGCAGGTCTTGTCTGCAACTACGAGGATTTCAGACGGTCCTGCGATCATATCGATTGAAACCATACCGAAAACCTGCTTCTTTGCTTCTGCAACGAAAGCATTACCGGGACCTACGATTTTGTCAACCTTAGGCACACTTTCTGTACCGTAAGCAAGAGCTGCAACAGCCTGTGCGCCGCCGAGCTTGAAAATTCTGTCTACACCTGCGATCTTTGCTGCAGCGAGGATAACGGGATTGACCTTGCCCTCTGCGTTCGGAGGAGTTACCATAACGATTTCACGGCAGCCTGCGATCTTGGCAGGGATGCTGTCCATAAGAACTGTCGAAGGATAAGCTGCTGTACCGCCCGGAACATAAAGTCCTACCTTTTCGATCGGAAGAACCTTCTGTCCGATTACCACACCGTCTTTTTCATTAAGAATGAAGCTGTTTCTTACCTGACGTGAGTGGAATTCTCTTACATTTACGGCTGCTTTTTCGATAATCTCGACAAACTTCGGCTCAACTGCGTTGAAAGCTTCCTCAATTTCTTCTGCAGAAACCTCGAGAGAGGAAAGCTTTGCCTTGTCAAACTTTTCGCAATACTCGAAAAGAGCTTTGTCTCCGTTTGCCTTTACGTTTTCTATAATTCCGGATACGATGTCTTCAACGCTTGTCGCAGCTGTACCGCGTGCGAAAATATCCTTGTTGTCAACCTCACCGTATTTCATAATTTTAATCATCTGTTTTCACCTGAGCTTTCAGACTGTTTTTAATGTTTTCGATCTGCTCCATTTTAAATTTGAAGCTTGATTTGTTTGCTATAAGCCTTGCGCTGATGGGAACGATAGTCTCTTTCGGCTCAAGGTCGTTTTCAAGAAGTGTTTTGCCTGTTTCAACGATATCTACAATGACATCGGAAAGACCGAGGATCGGTGCTATTTCAATCGAACCGTTAAGCTTGATGATGTCGATGTCACGACCCTTTTTGCTGTAATAATCCTTTGCGATGTTGGGGAATTTCGTCGCAACACGCAGGGTGTTTTCTGTATTGTCACGGAAGTCCTTTTTAGCGGCAACCGCCATTCTGCATTTGCCGAGATTCATATCAAGCAGCTCATACACATCGGGTGCATACTCAAGAAGGATATCCTTACCCGCAACACCGATATCGGCTGCACCACGTTCAACATAGATCGCAACGTCTGAGGGCTTTACCCAGAAGTAGCGTACGCCTGCTTCTTCGTTTTCGAAAATAAGCTTACGGTTGACTTCCTTGATGGACGGACATTCATAGCCTGATTTTTCAAACATATCGTAAACTTTTTCGCCAAGTCTGCCTTTGGGCAGGGCAACATTAATCATTGTTTTCAAGCTCGTCCACCTCTTTTCCGTTGATTTTCAGAAGCTGTCTGTATTTAATATTTTCGGGCACATTCTGCTGTGCCATAACTGTTTTGCCCTCTGCAACGAGTGTGTTTACTGTATCTGCAAGGTCTGCCGGACAGGTATTTTCATCATAAAGAAGGACACAGTCCACGTCAAATTTCTTTTCAACGAGATTAAGTCTTTCAAGTGTATCAAGGTAAACGGCAAAGCCGATCGCACCTGATTTTCTGCCCATTTTCTTCATCAGATTATCGTACTGACCGCCTGAGAGGACACCCGTCGGAACGTTTTCCACAAAGCCCTGGAAAACGACACCGTTATAGTATCTCATATCTGTTGCGATTGAGAAGTCAACATTGATTTTTTCGCTGAATTCGCTTGAAACGAGGAGTGAACATACGCTTTCAAACTCTGCGAGAGCTGATTTAAGCTCGGGAGTGTCGCAGATCGCACGAAGCTCGGGGATAACCTTTTCAATCTTGCCGTAAGTGCTGACGAGTGCAATGATTTTTTTACAATCCTCAGCAGAAATGTTATTCTCATCACAGATTTTTTCGATTCCGCTTTGATTCTTTTCACCGATGCAGGTAAGAATCTTCTTGACTGTTTCTCTGCTGCAGCCGATTGAGTCAAGTGCCGCGGAAACGATACCGATATGCGAAACGTCGAGCACAAAGCTGTCGCTGATAGCTTCAAGACTCTTTGCAGCAAGCGTGATCACTTCAAAGATGTTGTAAGTGTCGATATTACCTATGCATTCAAGACCTGTCTGCATGATTTCTTTAAACTCGTGCGTGTTTTTTGAAACACGGTAGACGTTTTCATTATAATATACCTTCTGAACTGTATCGGGAAGGTCTTTTGTATTTTTGACGATCGAAAGAGTCACGTCAGGCTTGAGAGCGAGGAGCTTTCCGTTCATTCCCGTGAAAGTTATTACGCTGTCTGAAACAAGGAAGTCCTTATTTCGTACGTAGAGGTCGTACTCCTCAAACTTGCTCATCTTAAAAGGAGTATAGCCGTATTTACGGTAAAGAGAACGGAGAGCAAAAACGGCTTTCTCCTCATTTTTCAGTATATTGCTGTTAAACATTGTGCCACCTCAGTCCTTTTTAGTACGTTCGATAACCATTTTATAACCCTCGTTGCCGTACATAAGGCACTTGTTGACACGGGTAATAGTGGTGCTTGATGCACCCGTAGCCTTGGTTATTTCATTATAGTTTTTCTTATCGGTCAGAAGCCTTGCAACCTCGTAACGCTGTGCGATATCCTGAATCTCTTTGATAGTGCAGATATCCTCAAAAAAGCGGTAACACTCATCAGTGTTTTCAAGCGAAAGGATGGCTTCAAAAACCTTGTCGATATTTTCATTGCGGATGTTCATAAATCATCACCATTAAAAAAGAATATGACGGTATGTTACCACATTAGTGTGGTAAAGTCAAGCGGTTTTTACAATAAAATCAAGGTATTTTAAATAATGTTAAAAACAACCCTGAAACCTTGAATTTTCAAGGGTTTCAGGGTAAAAATCAACCCGACCGCAGAGGACGCGGACGGGCTCAGTTCTTTTCGTCTTTTAAACCTAAAATGTAGTCGGATGTGACATTGTAATACTGTGAGAGTTTGATTAGGTGCTCGATCGGCAGTCCTCTTTTTCCGCTTTCGTACATTCCGTAGGCTTGCGAGGTGACTTTCAGAATACGTGCTACATCCTCTTGTCTCAGGTCGTGATCAACCCTGAGATCATAAAGCCTTTTTGTGTAGTTCAAATCCTCACCACCATAAGTTTTCTCACAATTATCATACAACAAAATGTTTCATATAATATTGACATGAAACATTTTGTTTGGTACACTAATATTCGATGAAACAATTTGTTTCATAAAAGGAGGAAGAATATGAAAAAAGTCAAAAGAATAATATCGGCGATGTTGGTATTGGCTATGATGCTTACATTTGCACCAATATCACAGGCGGCACAAACGTATGTAATTACCGGAAAAAATACGGTTACTGTGCCTGTTGCCGGTTATGAAGTAGGAACGAGACATACAAACTGTTGGGAGTTTGCACAGACAATTTACCAGAAAATATGGGGCACGGGCTTTAGCTCTTACAGAGGCACTTCGGATGATATGCTGAGAAATGTGGGTCTTGGAAGTGCACGAGCTATAACAGCACAAAATACAAAACGTTTCATTTCAGCAGCACCTTTAGGATCTGTAATAAGAATCAGTACAGTTATGGATGGAAACGATAATGCGAATACGAACTATCAACATTCGCAGATACTTATTCAGAAGGATGCTAATGGTTTTACCGTTTATGAAGGAAATGTGCCGATTGATCCTGTAAATGATCCGTACGGACAATACATTCGTATAAAGTATTTTACTTGGAGCGATTATGCAAAAGGATGGGCAAATTGGCAGTATTTTAAATACATAAAATATCCGAATGCAACAGCCTTTGACGTAGGTCCGCACACTTGTGACAAGGGCACTTTTGCAGGTGCGGGCGATACGCATCCGCACAACAGCTATTGGTACTGTTCTCTCTGCGGAGCAAACTGGAGAGAGTGGGATTCTGTTAACTACTTATCATCATGTTCAGAATGTTTGGAAAATCATACCTGCGACAAGGGCACTTTTGCAGGTGCGGGCGATACGCATCCGCACGACAGCTATTGGTACTGCTCTATTTGCGGGGCTAACTGGAGAGAATGGTGGAGTCCGAATTATCTTGAATCCTGCGAAGAATGCAGAAATCATACCTGCGACAAGGGAACATGGCTTTACTTCGGTTTGTCACACCCCCATTGCGATTATTATAAATGTTCATTGTGCGGCAAGGAATGGATGGACAGTGAGTCGAGTAATTACTATTCATCTTGCTCACAGTGCGTAAGCACAACATACACCCTTACCTACAACGCAAACGGAGGCACGGGTGCACCGTCTGCACAGACAGCGAATAAAAATTCAGCAGTTACTGTTTCGTCTGTCACTCCGAGCAGAGACGGACTTGAATTTGGTTGGTGGAACACAAAAGAAGATGGTTCAGGCGATGTTTATGAGGCGGGAGATTCAATCGTTTTGAGTTCGGACATTACTTTATATGCAATGTGGGTGAAAGTTCCCTACACGGTTGACTTTGATCCCAACGGCGGAGATGTGTCACCTGACAGCTTCGGAACTACTTCTGACAATCCTAAATGTGAACTTCCTACTCCCACAAAATACGTGACGATAACTTACAACGCAAACGGAGGCAAGAATGCTCCGTCTGCAACAAAAGCATATTACGAGTGCTTAGGCTGGTCAAAGAGCAGTACCGCTACGACTGCAACATACAAGTGCGGAGAGCAGTACAATATTACCGGAGGTGAAACGCTTTACGCAGTATGGGCAAACAAGGCTTATACAGACCTGTCTTCATCAGTACCTACACGTGACGGGTACAAATTCCTCGGCTGGGCGACAAGCAGTTCGGCAACACAGGCTCAGTTCGCACCGGGAATCAACGTAAACCTCGGCATAGACACAACACTTTACGCAGTATGGCAGAAGGTTGAGACTCCTACTCCGCCGACACCGCCTGCTCCGACGGTAACATATGAAAATGTATCCCTGAACTATAAGGATAATATGACATTCAACGTTCCCGTAACTCTTGAAACTTCAGATTCAGGTGTCGCATCTGTTTCGGGTAGCAAAATAAGTGCCGTGGGCACGGGCTCGGCAGATGTTACGGTGACATTTGAAGACGGAAGCGTATGTGTTTATCACGTCAATGTTTCATATGCTTGGTGGCAGTGGATTATTATTATCGTACTCTTTGGTTGGGCATGGTATTGATAATTGATTAATAAAGAAAAGGAAAGGAAAGAATTGATATGAAAGCTAAAAGATTACTCGCTCTTGCTCTTGCGGTTATGCTGATGCTTACGGCATTTGCAGGTTGCGGAAAGAAAGACGCTGAGAAAGAGGAAAAGAAAGAACCTGTTTCTCAGTCAGAAGAAAAAACTGACGAAAAGAAAGAGGATACCAATGTGCCTGCAAAGGAAACAGGCATCACATCAAAAGAATCTTTCGTAAACACAATGAGCAAGCTGCTTGACCTGTCACTTTACATGGATTTGTCAGAAAGCTATAACGGGTCATATGATAGTTTTTATTACCGTATGAAATACGAAAACCAAAAAGACTATGACCTTGACAAGAAAGTCAGATTTGCAGACGGAAGCGAAATCACTCTGCCTGTAAAGGTTGCGGAACTTTCTTCCAAGGGTTGGAATTTTGCTTACGATTCGAGTGCCGGTGAGGAACTTAAGTCGGGTTATGAAACTGCTTCAATTGATTTTAAAAATTCATCAGGAAAACAGTTTGAATCGTACGTGTACAATCACACAAGTATTACAACAACGCTCGACAATTGTGAGGTTTCGGGAATTATCGTTAATCAGTATGGCACCATAAATCCGAACGAAAAAATCGATACAGCAATCGGTTTCACAGTCTGTGGTACTATTACGGAGAATTCAACATTAGAGGATATTATTGCAAGACTCGGGAATCCGACATCAGTTTCCTGCTATGTTCACCGTGATGATACAGGTGCATTCAAATATTCAAAAGTGAATATCGAGTATATGCAGGACAGTGCTTCGTCAAACTGGTTGAAATTCACGCTGTCAGGGGATAAGGGGTATATTACAGAAATGTCATATTCAGCAGATGTACGATAATTAAATGGAAAGTTTTCTGCAAAATACGCGGACGGCTGATAGCCGCCTCTACGATATTGATTGAATGTTCTACCCGAAAAACCCAAATTTACAGAGTCGGACATGAAAAAGGCTGTATCATTGCGATACAGCCTTTTGACGGTTTTATAAAACTTTTAAAATTGATATGAATGATTAATCCAGGAGATCGTTTGAGAAGTAAAGGGTTGTGCCTCTGTTTTCAAGATTTTCCTGATATGTTGAAAATTCTTCTTCTGAAATCGCATCGAAGCCTTCTGTGTTTTCTGCCGTGAAGGCGTCTTTACCTGTGCCGATTGCGAATGAAGACGGCTCATTATAATAACCTTTCAGACCGTATTCAACATTAAGCTTACCGTCAGAAACGGTGTAAACGGTTTCAATCTGTGAGTGACGTCCGTCACGCCAGTATCTGTAAATGTAAATCTTTGAGTCTGTGTCTTTGAAAATTCTTATTTTTTCACAAAGTCTGGATGCGGCTGCGAGTTCTGAGGAGAAAACACACTTGACAGTTCCGTTTTCAGCTGTGAGAATGTGAACGATTACAAACTCGGAGACGTGTGCTTCTACGTTGCTGTATTTTACTGTTACTACAGCTTCTTTCGTTCCGTCCTGATCAAGGTCGATAAACTTGTATACAGGCTCGGCATTTGTCTTGTAATCTTCGTAAGCAAAAAATTTATTCTTATTCGCTGAAACATAATTTTTGTACATCTGCTCGGTATTTACGACGGGTTTCTCGGTCGGAGTCTGTGTCGACGGCTGAGTTGATGTTTCACTTGTTGAAGGTTCAGTCTTATCAGTTGGTTCCGGAGCTTTGTAGTCTGCGAAGCTTGTCAACACAAGCGGCTTTGAATCGGGGAGAGAGTCAAACTTTTCAATTGCTTCATCTTCGGATATCAGTTCGGCGGAGCCTGCATCTGCAGACCAGTCATCATAATATATATCTTTAACATAGTGCCACGAAAAGTCATCTTTTCCTGTATAAAACTCACGCCAGACAAGGTCTTTTGCAATCAACCTTCCTGTATTAGCTTCCAAGGTGAGCAGGGCATTATGTGATCTTGTATGGTAAATGATATGATTATCAACCAGAAGTGTCTGACTTGTTTTGTTGTCGCAGGAATTTACGTGAATGATTTCACCGTCACTTACTGTGTAGATATCATAGAAATCTCCGTTCTTCGCCCTTTCAAAGCTTGAAATGAAAAGTTCGGGAGTTCCGTCGCTGTTAATGTCTTCAAAATAGTAGCCTATCTCTGAGAGAGAAGCGTTCTGCAGATAAACTGTATCTTGGAAGAAATAGCTTACGCTGTCAGGATCATTTGCTTTGTCGTCATCCTTGCCGTCAAGGTTTTCCCACTTGCAGGAGATGCTTTCGTAAAACATATCCAGGACGGGAGTATAGAGCTTAAGCGGATCTTTAGTTTCGCTTACGGGCGTATCAGCCAACTGCGATGTCGGACTTGTGTTGATATCTGCATCGTCGGGTTTGTCAGTTTTAAAATGCTTGATAAGCAGAACAGTACCACCGACCAAAACGGCAATAGTGAGAACAGCTGCGATTATTGCTACCGCAATCTTCGCTCCCGAAGATTTTTTCTTTTTGTTGACATCAGGCTTCATCGGGGTTGTCGGTTTAATATTGTTTTTTTTACTTTGGTTTTGTGCACCAAGTATCGGCTTGCCGCAATTAGTACACACTTCTGCATTTTCAGGTACTTGTTTTCCACAGTTTTTGCAAATCATAGTTTTGTCCTCACTTTCAATCATTTCGTTCATTATAACACGAAAAAATTTGTTTTTGATAAACGATGCACGTAAGGTGCTTTTTTCGGTATGAACGGTCGCTTTGTAGTTTGTCGTTGATTAAAGTATATTTTTCGCAACGTACTTTATGTAATTTCTCTTTTACTTTTGATGAATCCGGTGTATAAAAGCAACAAGGCTGTATCTGCTGATACAGCCTCATCGTTATTCATCAAGTATCTTCAGTATTTCAGGGAAGGGTTCGAGGCTTCGGCGAAGGATGGAGTGCATCTGTGCTATGGCGATGCCGTAATTCACGATCGGCACACCTGCCTGCTTTGCGGCTTCGATTCGTCTTTGCATTTCCTTCTCGTTGAGCATACATGCACCGCAATGAACGATCAATGAATATTTTGAAATATCTTCGGGGAAATCTCCGCCCGAAGTGAAGTGAAAGTCAGGCTCAGCATTTGAATAATTTTTGATCCAACCCGGCATTTTCACCGTTCCGATGTCATTACACTGTCTGTGATGTGTGCAACCCTCGGAGATGAGCACCTTGTCACCGTCTTTGAGTTTTCCGAGTTGAGCAGCTCCGCTTATGAGTGCGGAAAGGTCACCCTTATATCTTGCAAAAAGGATGGAAAATGAAGTCAGCAGGATATCGTCGGGAGTATCTTTTGAAACTCTGCCGAAGGCCTGAGAATCCGTTATAACCAACTTCGGCTTCACGGCAAGAGCTTTGAGTGTAGCTGTAAGCTCTGTGTCCTGACAGCAGACAACTGCACAGTTTGCATCGAGAATGTCACGGATAGTCTGCTGCTGAGGCAGGATGAGTCTACCTTTGGGTGCGGACTCGTCGATCGGTGTGACGAGGACTACGATATCACCGTCGTCTATAAGGTCAGCAACGATCTGCTTTTTGTTTTCTACCGTTTTTGAAAGACCGCCTATCCTGTCTTTTAACTCTTCGATATTAGCTCTTGTGACTGCGCTGACGTAAATCGACTTTTCATCGTCACACGGAGTATCTCTGAGCAGATCCGACTTGTTGTAAACGATGAGATAGGGGAGTTTTCTCTCTTCGAAAAGTCTCAGAAGCTCTTTGTCGGGATCATCAAGACCTTTTTCACCGTCGACTACGAGGATTGCGACGTCAGTCTTCGCAAGAATCTGCTTTGTCTTTTTTACACGCAGTTCACCGAGCGAGCCTTCATCATCGATACCGGGAGTGTCTATAATCACAACGGGGCCGATCGGAAGCAATTCCATAGCTTTTTTTACGGGGTCTGTCGTTGTACCCTTCACGTCGGAAACTACGGCAAGTTCCTGACCTGTTACAGCGTTGACAACGCTTGATTTGCCTGCGTTTCTTTTGCCGAAAAAGCCGATATGGACTCTCTCGGCAGAAACAGTATCGTTAAGTCCCATAACGAACACCTCTTAAAATCTGAAATCTCTGCGGTTTGAATTTTTGATATCTTTGATATTTTGTTCAGCAATTTGTCTTACTTTTTCTTTAGGAATTTTTGTAAGTTCTTTTTCAATTACCTCAAAGCCCTTTTCCTTTGTTTCTTCGGAAGCGTAGTCTGTAAGATATTCCGTAAGAGTCATAAGGGCATTCGGGTGGCAGCAGTTAAGAATCTGACCACTCTTGCAAAGGCTCATAAAGCGGTCGCCCGTACGTCCTTCACGGTAGCAGGCTGTGCAGAATGAGGGGATGTGACCGTTCTGCATAAGCCAATGTACAACCTCATCAAGCGTACGCTGATCGGAAACGTCAAACTGCTCTGTATCGTGCGGTCTTTCCTCCTGAGTGTAACCGCCGACAGAGGTTCTCGAACCACCGCTGACCTGAGAAACACCGAGACGAAGAAGCTTTGAACGAACCTCTTCACTCTCTCTTGTCGAGATGATAATTCCCGTGTAAGGAACGGCAAGACGGATACAAGCTGTGATTTTTGCGAAAGTTTCGTCAGAAATTGAATTGTCAAAAGCATTGGGATCGATGTCGTCAGCGTGTTTGATTCGGGGTACGCTTATCGTATGCGGTCCTACACCATGAACGGCTTCGAGATGCTCAGCGTGCATAAGAAGACCTGCAAACTCGTACTTATAAAGTTCAAGTCCGAAGAGAACACCGAGACCTACGTCATCTATTCCGCCTTCCATAGCTCTGTCCATAGCTTCAGTATGATATTCATAGTTGCTCTTGGGGCCTGACGGATGAAGCTTTTCGTAGCTTTCCTTGTGGTAAGTTTCCTGGAAAAGAATGTATGTGCCGATACCTGCATCCTTGAGCTTACGGTAGTTTTCGACAGTCGTAGCAGCAATATTTACGTTAACACGGCGGATAGCACCGTTTTTGTGGTTAACGCTGTAAATTGTATTTATACATTCAAGGATGTATTCGATAGGATTGTTTTTCGGGTCTTCACCTGCTTCAATTGCAAGACGCTTGTGACCCATATCCTGAAG
>JAGBFD010000066.1 GCA_017936645.1 Clostridia bacterium | reverse complement strand
TGTATATGCGGAAGCCAATCATCAGTATCGTCACCAAAGCTGCCCCACTCACCTACGATTACGGGCACATCAAGCCTCTCCTGACTTTTTCTGTGCTCACCGAAGATACCCGCAACTCTGCCGTTGTGAGCAAACTTATACGAAGGGGTGTCAACCATAAGGTCGTATGCGTGCGGTGCAAAAATCTGATTATCGTCACGCTCACCATTCACTTTGATAGGCGGTGCGCAGAACGGAATACCGAGATTTGAATAGTAGCAATTTTCCATAAAGAGCAGTTTATCACTCTTCTCACGGATTTTCGCTGCAACCTTTGCAAGGAAAGGTGCATAAACTTTAGTATCGAAAATTCGGATGAGCTCTTCGGAAGATTTTGTTACTCTGTGGAACGGTGCGTAATCAATGTGAGTAAGCACCTTTCCGATCGGATCTTCTTTGTCAAACAGCTCTTTGATAAGGTCTGTACGCTTAACCTCGGGATCGAAGAGAATTGTCTTTACTGCGCCTGCAACGATTCTCTTGAAAACCTTACCGCCCGGAGACCCGGGGAACGGTTCATTCATAATATCATAGCCGATAACGGCAGGTTTGTCTCCGAGTCTTTCAATGATATGTGACCAACAGTCTGCATAATAGTCCTGCAAGCCTTTGCCTTTTACTTTCTTATTTGCCCAGAAATTGTCAAAAGCCGTGTGACACGCCTTGCCCCAGAAGTAACCCTCTGCCCAGACAAACTTCATAGGCTTTACAGGAACACCGTCAAGCAGAACTGCCCACGCAGGAGCACCATCAGAGTTTGTTGTAGAAGAATACAAATCCTGATGCATATCAAGAAAAGCATAAACGTTGTACTTTTCAAGAAGATCAAGAGTTTCCGCAAGTCGATCAAGATACTCGTTATTATATTCACCGGGAGCAGGTTCAATTTTCGCCCAGGTAAAACCGAGTCTGATGAGATTAACACCGTTTTCGGCAATCTTTTTTATCATCTCTTCGTCGAGATCCTGAACCTTCTGCTTGCCGAAAATATAGTCACTTTTGTCGCAGAAATTTACACCGTGAAAAATACGTTCTCTGCCCTTATCGTCAACGAGAACTTTGCCTGAAGCTCTGATCTTGTCCATAACCAAACCTCACTTTAAATTATTTATAATATTGTATCATTATTTTCCTTTTATTGCAACATTAATACAATCTACGTTTTTTATCAAGAGTCGATCGGCTCTCTGCTTTTATACACTTGAAAAGATAATGCAGTTATTGTATAATATAGGGTACTAATTGTGAAAGGAGTGTGTGACATTGGTTTTTTCATCAACAACTTTTCTGTTCTTGTTTTTACCTGCTGTTCTCATACTCTACTATAATCCGATAATTAAAAATCTTGCATTCCGAAATGCAGTTCTCATAGCTTCAAGTATCTTTTTCTATGCGTGGGGAGAGCCGTTTTTTGTCGTTCTGATGTTCATCTCTATAATGCTTAACTGGCTTTTCGGACTCGGTGTTGCGAAATTCAAAGACAAAAGCTTGCCGAAAGCAAAGCTTTTCGTTGCTCTTTCCGTAATCGTAAACCTCGGAATGATGTTTGTTTTCAAATACCTCACTTTCACTCTTGAAAACATCAACGCTCTCTTCTCTTCAAACATTAATACTCTTGACATAGCCTTACCCATCGGCATTTCCTTTTTCACTTTCCAAGCGATGTCATATGTCATAGACGTTTATCGAGGCAAAGGTGATGTGCAGAAAAATCCCTTCAACGTCGCTCTGTATATATCATTTTTTCCGCAGCTCATCGCAGGACCTATAGTACGCTATCAGACTATCGCTGAGCAGATCAATCTCCGCAAAGAAAACTTCGAGGATTTTTCAAACGGTGTTTACCGTTTTATGCTCGGTTTCTGCAAAAAGGTTCTTATTGCAAATAACGTCGCATCCGTAGCTGATGAAATATTCGGTATGGAGGAAATGTCCGTCGCCACCGCATGGGTCGGTGCAATAGCTTACACTCTGCAGATTTTCTTTGACTTTGCAGGTTACAGCGAAATGGCGATCGGCCTCGGCAAAATGTTCGGTTTCCATTTCCTCGAAAACTTTGACTATCCGTATATTTCAAAGTCTGTCAGCGAATTCTGGAGAAGATGGCATATGTCGCTCGGCACATGGTTCAGAGACTACGTCTACTTCCCTCTCGGCGGCAGCCGTGTGAAAACAAAATCAAGACTTATTTTCAATCTTTTTGTAGTGTGGCTTCTTACGGGTGTATGGCATGGTGCAAACTGGACTTTCGTAGTGTGGGGACTTCTGTATTTTGTTCTTCTCGTTTTTGAAAAGCTTACAAAATTCCCTGAAAAAATCGGATTCTTCAATCATATCTACACTATGTTTTTTGTAATCATCGGTTGGGTTCTCTTCCGATCAGAGTCAATCGCAGAAGCCATCAACTACCTGAAAACAATGTTTTTCATCTCAGGTGCAGAGCTTTTTGACGAGAAAACTCTCTTCTTCCTTGACAACTACAAGTTCTATCTCATCGCAGGTGTACTGGCTTCTTTCCCCATACTACCAAAGCTTCGTGAAAAGATCACAAAGGGAAAGAAAGTGTATGAGGCAGTTGCGGCAGTTGCACTTCTTGTGACGTTCATTATATCCCTCACCTTTACCGTAAAAGGGGCATACAATCCG
>JAGBFD010000065.1 GCA_017936645.1 Clostridia bacterium | reverse complement strand
TCAGCAGAATATCGGCACGTCGTAAACGTCGTGCCCTACACACTCAACTGAAGTCGGGCGTTATATTTCAGCGTCGCAGACCCTCATTTCTTCCATATTACTTCTTACTTATTACTTCTCGGGGTTCACCCCGACAAACCCGAATTTGTTGATACCCTCACAAAAAAACGACGGCAGAGAAATCTGCCGTCGTTGATTATTTGTTATCTTACGCTCTCGTAAAGCTCTACGAATTTACCTGCTACATTGGATGCTGTGTGCTCACCAAAGGAGATAAGGCACCATGTATCTGTATCAACTTCGTCAGCCTTCTCGTCGTATTTCATACCTGCCATTACGAACTCAGGATCGGGCTCGATGTAGCCGATAGCGTCATTTGCAAGGTCAAAGATGATTGTGTTCTCACCGAACATATCACGGTAGCAATCATACTCGAAGTTTTCAAGACCCTTGCCGCCCTTGAGCATTTCACCGTAGTGTTCGCCCGGGCTGATAAGAATGTTGAGTGAATCACCGAGTTCCATATAACCGCACTCTGTTACTTCGTAGTACTTGCCTGTAGTGTTGTCATAAAGGAAGAAGTAGTCTGTGATACCCGTCTTACCGATGATGTCAAGAAGAACGTTTGAAACCTCGATAACATACTGCATATGCTTGATATTAAGCAACGGCTTAACTGTCTCTTCTTCAACGGGAGTCCAGCCTTCGTACCATACTGTGTAGTTTTCCTGACCCTCATACTCAGCGACACCGAGGAAGTCACCAAGTTCGAAGTTAAGAGCCTTACACTCTGCCTCTGTCAGTTCCATACCGAGAAGGAAGTAGCCGATTTCCCAACCGTAACGTACAGCTTCTTCGTATCTTGTGAGATCAAGTCCGTCATTTGAGTAGTGACGGTCATATGTGATAGTACCTACAGCACCCTGAATGAAGATGAAGTTGTATCCTGCAGCGTTAAGAACTTCTTCTGTATAAGGAATGAAGTCTGCAGAAATAACTGTGTGACCGAAGCCTGAATTTTCAGGATGAACACCGAAAGTTGTGATAATTGTCGGTCTTGCACCTGCCTGATCGGGTGTGAACTCAAGACGGTACATATTTCCGTCATAGTTGTCGGGATATGTTCTGTCACGAAGATAATCGTCACCGATATCCATCTTAGCAAGTGTGAGCTCACCTGTCTTCATATCAGCATAAGCATCTTTGATTGACTTAGCTGTCTGATCGATGATAGTCTGAAGGAACTTGCGGTCAACACCACTCTTGAGATCTGCGATGCCAAGAGCACCGAGAGTGATATTATTAAGAACATTAGTTACTGTGTCATCCCATACACCCTGAAGGTCGATACCTGAGTGTGTGTGAGTAACAGAAACGTTGATGCTTACGATATTGTTTGCTTCTGCGAAGTCTGCAACAGCTTCACGGATGAGTCTTACGTCTGCATTTGCGATACCGATAGCATCAAGAACGCAGAATGCAACATTTCCTCTGCCTGAGCCGTCGTTAAGGATGATCGTACGAACCCAGAGGCCGTCGAAAGTTTCTGTAGTCTCAGCCATAAGGCCGTAACCACCCATTGTATAAGGAACTGTGCCGAAATCGTCAGGAAGGATTGATTCCTGAGCGTAGCCGAGGCTCCATCTTGCGCCCGGTGCAGGCTCGTCAAGGAACTCATCCATACCTTCATAGAAGTTGCCGTACTCATCGAGATTGAAATCCTTGTAAGAATTCAAAGCGGGAGTTGACGGGATGAAAACATTAAGCACTTTACCGATGATAGTGATAAGAACGTTTGAAAGAGTATTTACAACCTTTGAAATACTGTTCATAAATATTGTCTTAACACTTGTGGATGAAAGAGCTTCAAAATCATCACCAAACTTTTCAGCAAAGTCTGTAACAATCTCCAAAGCTGTGCCGAAGTCAATGTCAGCGTTTGCAAGAACGTCTTCATTGACTACTGTGTCATTTACTGTCACATCTTCACTTGTCTGTGCAAAAGCCGGTACCGCTGCGGGAATAAGAAGGCTGAAGCAAAGAACAACCGAGAGAACAGAAAGAAGTACTTTTCTCATAACTTTTCTCCTTTCAATCGTGGTATGAAACACATACCCATAGTAGATTAATTATAACACATTTTTGCAATTTTACAATATAAAACAAAAGCTGAAAATTTTGTGTAAAATAACGAAAAGAGGAGTCTGCTGACCCCTCTCTGATTATTTGCCTATCATCATCTGCATCGCAATGAGAAGAAGATATACTAAAAAAGCATTTTTTGCTTTACAAAATCTGAAAAATAGCTTCCAATGAATCGGGAAGTAGCTGAAATCAAGATCCGAAAAAGCTTTCCTATAACGTTCTGAAGAAAGAATATTCTTCAGATTTCTCATCCTTGCCGTGTGCGACTCCTTGTTGCAAAGCTCATTGAGTCCCAGACCGATCATACTCAGGCAGATACGGTTATCAAGAGCCTTGCGGAAATCCTCACCAAGCGAATTTTCATCAATGCATTTTCCTATCCTCAAATAAAGCTCCGACCACTGATCAAAAAGTTTTGACTTATAGCTTCTAGTCAGCGATGTTTCGTTATCCTTGCGGTAGTGACTGAAAGACTTGTCTATAAAGAAGCACTTTTTCGCAAAGCAGAAATAATACATATTAAAAAGCAGGTCTTCCGTGCCGATTATCTTCGTATCGACAAACTGCAACTCGTTTTCTTTTATGATCTTCGCTGTGTAAAGCTTTCCCCATGCGGTTACGAGTGCATCCGTATTTTCAGGATTGCTCAGTTCCTCACCCGTAAGTCCTGCAAGACGGCGGTGCAGATCACGTGTCTCTTTTTCGTCAAAGCTTCTGTCACCGTCAAATATTTTCTTTTCAAGTGATTTGTCACCGAACTCACGGACATAACCCCACATAACTGTGTCGCAGTCCCTGCTTTGTGCGGCATTGACTGCTGCTTCAACAGCTTCGGTATCAATCCAATCGTCAGAATCGAGAAAAACAATATAGTCCCCTGTTGCAACTTTGATTCCTGTATTTCTCGCACCTGAAAGACCCGTGTTTTCCTGAGTAATTACTTTAATCCTACTGTCCTTCTTTGCGTACTTTTCAAGAATAGCACCGGAATTATCGGGCGAACCGTCGTTTACACAGATTATCTCAAGCTGTGTGTAAGTCTGTCCGACAACGCTGTCAAGGCACTTTGCCAGATACTTTTCGACATTATAAACGGGAACAATAACACTTACAGTTTTCATAAGCTTTGTCCTTTAATCTTTATTTTTTCTGAAAATCAACAACTTGCTGAAAACATAATTAAGAAGAACGACAATAACAGCAAGAATAGCTTTAATGATATATTCACCGCCAACAGGTCCTATCGTAAGAGGCACATCAAGGTGAAGCCATTTGATCATAATTAAAAGTCCCACTTCTTCAACCCCGAGTGTAAGCAGTCTCGCACCCGTGAAAGACGGTATCTCTTTTAAAAGAACCGTGGGCTTCCAACTCTTGCTTTCAAAAACAAAAAGCTTGTTTGTAACAAAAGCAAAAACGACAGCAGCCACCCAAGCGATGATATTTGAAATCATAATATCAACAAACTTATTGAAAACGGCGAGAGTAATAAGATTTACAACAGTTGTCATAACTCCAAAGAAAAGATATAAAAAAACTTCCTTTGAAAGTACTTTTTCAATAAGACTCATCAGCTTTTCATTCTTGATAAATTTTCTGCAGATCAGGTGAATTTTTCTAAAAAGCTTATCCATAGAACTCCTACTTATAAAACAAAATAAAAAATCTTAACCTTTAAAATTATAATACCGTGATTAGTTTCTGTCAAGCAAATTAGCCCTTGCATTTTTTTCTAACTGTGTTAGAATACTATAATAGTCCGGTTGACGGTATAAAAGGAGGCGAAAAAAATGTCAGCAAGAGTGGAAAAAGCTGTTGAGCTTTTCAAGAGTGGATTTAACTGTTCTCAGGCCGTTTTTGCCGCCTTTGCTCCCGAATTCGGAATGGACGAGGAAACAGCACTGAAGGTTTCTGCAGGTCTCGGCGGCGGTGTAGGCAGAAGCCGTGAAGTCTGCGGTGCTGTCTGCGGTGCTTCAATGGTTGTCGGTCTGAAATACGGTGCGACCAAAGGTGAAGATGCAGAAGCAAAAGCGAAGTGTTACGCAGTAGTTCAGGAGATAATTGCAGAATTCAAAAAGACCAATCCGACGATTATCTGCCGTGAGCTTCTCAGTCTCGGTGAAGGTGAATTTACCAATCCGAATCCCGAAGCACGTACAGAACAGTATTACAAAAAAAGGCCGTGCGTACAGCTCGTCGAAGATGCCGCAAGTGCCGTTGAAAAAATATTATTTTAAGGAGATGTAAACTATGGGTTGCACAGGAGATTGCTCAAGCTGCTCATCAAGCTGCAGCGAAAAGAAAGATTTACACGTACCGTGTAATGAATACAGTAAGGTTAAAAAAGTTATAGGTGTCGTAAGCGGTAAGGGCGGTGTAGGTAAGTCACTCGTCACTTCAATGCTCACAACAGCTATGCAGATCAAGGGAAATGCGTGTGCTATCCTTGACGCAGATATCACAGGTCCGTCAATCCCGAAGGCTTTCGGTGCAAAAGGTCCTGCTATGCAGAACGAGCTCGGACTCCTTCCTGCAGAAACAAAGACAGGTATCAAGCTTATGTCTATAAACCTTCTTCTTGAAAAAGAGGATCAGCCCGTTATCTGGAGAGGTCCTGTAATTTCAGGAGTTATCCAGCAGTTCTGGCAGGAGGTTTTCTGGGGCGATGTTGACTATATGTTTGT
>JAGBFD010000064.1 GCA_017936645.1 Clostridia bacterium | reverse complement strand
TCAGAGGACCGTCCGCTTTAATGTTGGGCATTAAACCCCGCTGAGGGCATACTTATCCCTGCAGTGGTCAGAAATGCTTGAATATATTATCACAAACTGTTCCGTTTTTCAAGACTTTTTTTAAAAAATCAGCGGAAATTTTCATTATTTTTTGTGATAAGTTTTTTTCGTACTATATGTAGTTGGGTGTGCTTGAGGGAAACACAATTTTCGATTGTTTCAACGAGCAGAGTAGGGTTGAGATTATGCGTATTACCTGCGGCAAGGACACACTGAAGGTTGACAACGTTGTCCGTAGAGGTAAGCTTTGCATCAAAAATCATATCGATAAGGTTTACCTGCTTCATAATCTTTCGGTGGCCCTTTTTGCCGGGCTTTTCTGCCATAAGTTCTTCGCTGCGGATCAGTTCTTCAGCCTTGTCACGGAAAAGAGAGGCAGCTTCGCTGTCAGCGAAAACTATTTTTACAAAATACTGAGCCTTTTCGATCTCCTTGGCATCGTGAACGGGAGCACCGACGGAAAGAATTCTGAGTCCTTCAGGCAGAGTTTCGTTGAGTCTTGTCATAATTTCTGCGTCAGACATATCGCCTTCGATGCGGATGTCCATATACTCACAGTCGCTTGACTGACCCAGAGAAAGAGGAAGAGCAAAAGCGATGTACGGATGGGGGTTAAAGCCCTCCGTGTACCACATGGGAAGCTGAGCACGTCTTACCGCACGTGTCATCATTCTGTTAACGTCAAGGTGAGAGATGTAAATCGCTCTGCCTGTTTTTGAGAAATTAAGCCTTACTGAGCGCATCGCACTTACCTCCGTTAAGTTTATTTGAGCCGCAGCCTGCACACTTGATTCTGCAGTGCGGAGTAGTGATACTTTTGTGAGCCTTTTTGTTTTCGTTTATGAGGAAATTCTTACTGATGCCGTAGTCAAGGTGATCCCACGGAAGGATTTCATCAAAATCACGGCGGCGGTTAGCGTAGAATTTCGGGTCAAGACCGACCTCTTCGAAAGCTTCCATCCATTTATCGTATTTGAACTGGTCGTCCCAGCTGTCAAATTTACAGCCTTTTTTCCACGCGAGCTCAATGACTTTTGAAAGACGTCTGTCTCCTCGTGCGAGGACACCTTCCATAAAGCTTGTCTGTGTGGTGTGAGTTGAGATCTTGATTTTCTTTGTTGTGACACTTGCCATAAGATGCTCCTGCTTCTGGGCAAGCATCTCCTGTGTATCCTGAGGCTCCCATTGGAAAGGAGTGAAAGGCTTGGGAACAAATGAGGAAGCGCTGATGCTTACCTGAACACCCTTGCCCTTAGGTCTGTCGGGCAGTCGGTAGTATTCGTCCACGACCTTCTGACCGAGCTGTGCGATTCCTGCGACGTCGTCGAGAGTTTCGGTCGGAAGACCGATCATAAAGTAAAGCTTGACTGCTGTCCAACCGCCTGCGAATGCTTTGTCAACTGTTGACATAACGTCAGCCTCTGTGACATTTTTGTTGATTGCATCACGAAGTCGCTGTGTACCTGCTTCGGGTGCGAATGTAAGTGAGCTTCTGCGGACAACCGCAAGCTTTTCCATAAGCTCCTCTGAGAAATTATCCACACGGAGAGAGGGGAGGGCGACGTTGATTTTTTCTTTTGTAGTCCAGTCGAGCATTGAGTTGAGAAGGGGTTGAAGTCCCGTATAGTCACTTGTGCTCAGAGAACAGAGCGAAATTTCATCATAGCCTGAAGTTTCGCAGAGCTTTTTGCATTGCTCCTCGACGACTTCGGGTGATTTTTCACGGATAGGGCGGTAGAGAAAACCCGCCTGACAGAAACGGCAACCTCTTATGCATCCGCGGAAAATTTCCGCCGTTACTCGGTCGTGAACGACCTCGATTGAGGGAACGATAAACTTTTCGGGATAAACAGCCTTATCCATATCCGAAACGATAGCTTTTTCTGCTTTTTCGGGAGCAGTTTCTTTTGCGGTTACGCTCCTGATCGTTCCGTCGTCGTTATAGTCAACATCATAAAAAGCGGGAACATAAAATCCTTTATGAGTTGCGACGTCACGAAGGAAATCGAGCTTGGAAGAGCCGAGCTCCTTGTGTTTTTTGACAAGGGAGATCAGAAGATCCGTCGTTTCTTCACCGTCACCGAGCATAAAGACATCGATGAAATCTGCCATCGGTTCTGCGTTACACGCACACGGACCTCCCGCCACAACGATAGGTGTAAGATCGGGCCTGTCCTTGGAATAAATCGGCACACCTGCAAGGTCGAGCATATTCAGTACGTTTGAAAAGCTCAGCTCGTACTGCAAAGTGAAACCGATGAGGTCAAAATCCTTTACGCTGTCACCGCTTTCGAGTGCCCAGAGAGGGATGTTGTTTTCACGCATTTTTTCTTCCATATCGTTATCGGGTGCAAATACACGTTCGCACCACGCATCGTCACGGTTGTTGACAACGGAGTAGAGAATTTTCATTCCGAGATGCGACATACCGATTTCATAAGTATCGGGGAAGCAGAAAGCATAACGGACTGCAACGTCATCCTTGTTTTTGATGACGCTGTTGAGTTCACCGCCGACGTAACGTCCCGGCTTCTGCACCTCAAGTAAAATTTTCTGTATTTTTTCAGAAAGCATAGTAATTCCTCACAGAGTAAAAATATCAGAAATATTCTACTATGTTTTGACTAATTTTTCAAGAGTACGGATGTATATTAAAAGTTACTTAATAATTACGCAACAATTTTATATTATAATTAAGAAAAAAGGAAGTGGTGAATTGGCAAAGGTACACCCGAAACCTATTGACGGAACATTGAGAAAATTTTCGCTACGGGTACCTGAGGTTATCCGTGAGTGCAGCGGTATAACCGTATTTGGAAAGAGAATAAAATCATTGGTCTTTTCGACTGATGTTGCCATTATAAAAAATGTAAATGCAGATGCGGTGATTGCCGTTTATCCGTTCACTCCTCAGCCGGTTATTACTCAGGCGATTCTGCAGGTATCGGATATCCCTGTTTTTGTAGGAGTCGGCGGAGGTCTTACAAAGGGTCCCCGTGTGCTCAGCCTGTCAACCTATGCTGAAATGCAGGGAGCGATGGGAGTTGTACTCAACGCTCCTGCATCAAATGAAGTCGTAGCTTCCGTCTCTCAGGCGATAGACATTCCGACAGTTATAACGGTCGTCAGGGAGGACGAGGACATCGATGCAAGGATTGCCGCAGGGGCGAGTATACTCAATGTCTCGGGTGCCGCAAAGACAGCGGACATAATCAGAAAAATACGCAAGACACATCACGATATCCCGATCATCGCAACGGGAGGTCCTACGGAAGAGAGTATAAGAGAAACTATCGAAGCGGGGGCGAATGCTATCACCTGGACACCGCCTTCAAACGGTGAGATTTTTAAAAATGTTATGGCGGCATACCGCAACGGAGAACCTCATCCGTAAAGGTTACGCAATTAAGAAAAATAAGAATTTTTGCAAAAGAAAAGACAGGAAAGACAACGCTTTCCTGTCTTGATTACGTTTTTTTGATTACTCTTTTGAGCCGCTGAAAAATTTCTGCTCTCCTATTTTGCTTACAACTAACTTAGTGGTCTTTTTAACGTACTTAATGAAGTCGTCAAAGCAGATGATGCCGAGGATTGATGCTGCTACAGCACAAAGAATGCCTGTGACTGCAGTGATGATTGCTAATGCTTTTTTCATAAGGAACTCTCCTTTTATCTTAAAACTTTATTTTTTGTCAGGCGAAGGACCTTTTGGTTTACTTTGGTTGCGATCACATCACCGGTTATACGAAGATTTGTTGATGGGCCGTTATGACTTCTGCTTTCAATGACATCGTAAATATGGTCAAGGTTGTCATAACCTTTTTCAAAAAAGATTTTCAGAAGCTCTATGGTTCGGTCATAACCGTTTTTAATCATATCTTTGATGCTTTCTTTTCTGAGAATGATATGCTGCTTTACAGCGATTTCACTCGGATAGGTCAGCTTGACGATTTTTTTGTCAAAATCATTGCTTTCAAACTTGTAATATATGTCATCAAAATAAAGACAGATAATATAGTCAAGGTCAGAATTCATCAGGGGATAAATGGGAATGTTGTCGACCACGGCTCCGTCATAATAGTTGATATTTTCGATATGAACGGACGGGCAGTACACGGGGAATGAAACACTTGCTTTAAGGTAAAGCGGAACGTTGCTGTCATCTGAAATTGATATGTCCTTGTATACGAGATCCTTGTGTTCCCAATCAAGCAGAACACAGTAGAGCGATGCAGGCAGTTCCTTTCCCGGAACATAGAGTTTATCTATCTTCGGGGCGAGCATGTTGTTACGGAGAATCTGTGTCATAAAGAGCCTTTTGCCCTCTTCGCACATATTCATCCACAGATCTTCTGCTGCATCAAGATTTTCAGTTAGATAAGCATAGCCGTTGAGAGCGCCGATAGACGCACAGCTTATGCTTTTTATATCACTAAGCGGTACAAACTCATTTAAAGCTCTAAGAGCACCTACCTGATAGGCACCCTTGCCCATACCGCCGGACAGCACTACACCAATATTCATTCCAAATACTCCCGACACTTAAAGAAAATACTGCAGAAATTGACTTTCTGCAGTATTCAGATGGCGATTATTGCAACGGCAAATTGTTGATATCTTTAAATGAACCAGTAAGGATCATGATAAAGTCAACAAGTGTACCGATTCCGAAACAGCCAAAAGTAAGAAGCCATACAACACCTGTACCGATCTTACCTGTGTAGAAACGGTGAACGCCGAGGCTGCCGAGGAAGAAGCAAAGGATTGCAGCTACAGTCTTCTGCTTGTCTGAAACAGCGGGCTGTGCCTGATATACCTGCTGAGGATCCTGCATGTTCGGCTGCTGATAGTTCTGTTCGTTCATTTTTAAAGCCCCCCAAAAATTAATCTATAACAAAAATCTTGCGATTTTGTTACCGTTACTAATTGAATGAGAAATTCTATCGAAAGCTCTCAATATATCAAGTATTCTATCATAACAAAAAGTTTTTTGCAAGGTATATTAAATAAGAAAAAGCATTTTTATTGAATATTTTGTCGGATATTTGCGAGAAAAATGAAATATTATACAAAAAAGGATTTATTTGCAAAGGATCCGCGGTTGTGATACAATGTCCGGGAGGTGGTTTTATGAAGTTTATGTCATTTAATATTCAGCACGCTACGGATTATATCCGTCAGGTGATAGATCTTGACTATTTTGCAAAAGAGATCAAACGTCTTAACCCCGATTTTCTCGGACTCAATGAGGTGATGAATGAGGGAGACGATGAAGAATATACAGATCAGGTGAAGTTTTTCTGTGACAAGCTCGGCTGGAACGGATTTTTCGGTCTGGGTGCGATGATCGACGGTAACAATCCTTTCGGAAATGCAGTCCTTACAAAATATCCTATAAAAGAAGTAGAAAATATTCAGATTCCTGATCCCGAAGATAAGAGTGAACCTACATATTATGAGTCACGGTGTGTTATCAGGACGGTAGTGAATGTCGGCGGAGCTGATGTGTGCTGGCTTGTGTGTCATATGGGACTTGCACATCTTGAAAGAGTGAATGCCGTCGAAGTAATATGCAGACTTATCGACGAAACGGATATGCCTGTGATCCTTATGGGTGATTTCAATATTGAGCCTGACGGTGAGGTGCTTCAGCCCATCCGCGAGAGATTGCACGATACAGCAGATCTTTTTGAAGGAGCAAGGGAGATGACCTACCCTTCTGACAAGCCGAGAAAGAAAATTGATTATATTTTCTACAGAGGACTCAGATGTACGGGTGCCGAAACGTTACATGACGTGATTGCAGACCATCTTCCCGTGGTTGCTGATTTTGAGGCGGAATAATGAACAAAAAGAAGATAATCAATATAATTAAAATCGTGGTGGCAGCAGCTATAATCATTACTGCGGCAGTAAATTACAAAACGCTTTCCACCCTCGATATCCGCGAGCTGATTTCGTCAGCATCAAGCATATACATCGCTGCGGCGATAATTCTCGGTGTGTATTTCGTAAAAGCTGTGCTGCTTGTGCTTCCTGCTTCGCTGATTTATATCTCGGTAGGACTTGCACTTGACTGGAAAACGGCGTTGGTGATAAATCTGCTCGGAATAGTTATCGAAGTGATAACGACGTATTTCCTCGGCAAGTTTCTCGGCAAGGAAACCGTTGAGAAAAAGCTCAGAGGGACAAAAGGCGGAGACAGACTGCTGAGCATGAGAGACAAGAATAAAAACACAGCGACATTTATCATCCGCTTTGTGCCTGTCTTTCCGATAGATTTTTCTTCGCTTTTTATGGGTGCTTTTGACTTTAAGTTTCTGCCGTATTTTATCTGCTCTTTCATAGGTCTTGCTCCCAGAGTTATCGGATTCACGATTCTCGGTGACGGACTGTATGACGTGCTGAAGATCATACCGCCGAAGTACATTGCGATAGCGGCGGCGGTGGCTGTGCCCATCGCTGTGGCAGTAATCATAATCAAAAAGAAAAAAAGCATAAAGACGGAACACGAAAAAAAGGATTGCCTTGAATGAGCAATCCTTTTTCTTTTATCAGAATTTTGTCTGTGTTATCCTCTCGACGACGAGAGTCTGAGTGTCAAAGTCGGTTGAGTTTTCGTGCAGTACGATGAGTCTGCCCCCTCTTTCTTTTCCGTAGGTGTGATAACCTGCACCGAGAGTCTGAATGAGTTTTATACCGTCAACTTCCGTGATGAAGGTGTTGACGTGATCGTGACCGAAAAATGCCGCTACGATATCTCCCGTTTTTTTCCAGCTTTCAAACTGTGAACGTTCCGTTTCGGGAGGGCAGGGTGCTTCACGTACAAGGCCTTCGAGGATCGCTCCGTCTTTCGGAGTCAGCCACTTGCCGTTTTTCTCAACGGCACCGTCGCACTTTTCGTCCGAGAAGTCAAAAATATCAAATTCCTGATGAACGGGAATATGCTGAAAGAGGATCGCAGGCACAGCGTTTCCGCCGTTTTCTTCCCTGAGCTTTGCCGCTTTTCTTTCATACCAGTCTATCTGGTCGGGATGAACGTAACCGTATCCCGCACCGTGGAGCTGACGGTGGTTCTCGTCACGGATGTAATCGTTTGAGTCGACACACCAGATGTTCCACGCCGCTTTTTCCGAGTCAGAGGAGAGTATCTGCAGACTGTAGTTTCCGCAGCCCGTCACGTCCTCTTCGTTATAGCATCCGCGGAAGTTTTCGTACTCCGCATAGATATTGATGTGATTTTCACGGCGGATGAAAGGTCTGTCTTCCTCACCCTCAGAGTCGTGATTGCCGAATACCACAGCAAGAGGGATGCCTCTTTTTTTGATCGGTTCTACTATTTTTTCTATGGTTTCGTGCAGATAATCGTAGGTATATTCCTCCCAGTAACCGCTGATGTTGTCACCGCCGAAAACGACAAGATCAGGATCTGACATTTCGATGCATTTCTCGATTACATTGACAGTTTCGAGCGACTTGTGAAGAGGATTGTCACGATTTTCTTCATCATCCATCTCAGGCGAAACCTCGTGAATGTCAGAAAGGTGAAGAATCCTGAAAGTGCCGTCATCCCTGAATCGCAAGGGAGACTGGCGGTTTTTTAAATATTTTAATGAATCAGGATAACCTGAAGCCATAATCTCATCTCCTGTACTGTTTTATTCGATTTTACTCCTGAAAGACACCTTCGTCAAGTTTCGATTTATGTATATTTTATTAATTTTGATAATTGAATTGAAATTTTTTAATTTACGTGTTATTATGTAAAATGCATTATAATTTAAATCAGAAAAGGAGGAATCACTTTGTCTGACGAGAACAAAGAAAAAAATCTCCCGGAGACACCGGACGACGGCAAAGAAAATGTTGACGGCGATTGGGAGTGGGATGCTGCAGTACCCGAAACGGCGACTGATGACATCACTCTTGATGACCTTGCTCCCGTAGAAGAGGATTCTGATACAAAAGAAGAGGCTCCTGCCGAAAAGGAAGAATCACCTGCTCCTGCCGAGGAAGAAAAAACTGAAAAGGAAGAAAATAAGACTGAGAAAAAGTCTCAGAAGAAAAAGGAAAATAAAACAGAGAAGAAGGAAGACGAGTCTGAGAAAAAGGATACACCCTGCGTTATCTGCGGAAAGTCCACGAAAAACAGCTCAAGCGACCTCTACTGTGCAGACTGTGCAAGAAAGTACCTCCGCACACATTTTGGTATCCCTCAGATCATTCTTGCTTTCGTAATGGTATTTTTTGCAGCGTTCGGCTACTTCATCTGCGTTTCTTCAGTAGATATTTCAGCTCAGCTTGTCAAAATTGAAAGCCACGTTGAGCAGAAGCGTCATATCGATGCTATCGAAGGAATTCAGGCACTCAGCGAAGACGTTGCAGCCCTTGACGACGGCATAAATGCTGTTATGGCTACTTTCAATAAGAACCACAAGACTACGGACTTCTTTGTAGACGGTGACCGTTCAATGCGTATAATGCTCAATGCCTACGTGGATTCACTTCCGTTCAATGAGAGCCAGATGAATACGTTCATCGGCATCGTAAGAACTGAATTCGGCGAAGATAAGATTCAGTCACGCAAGTACAAGAAGATCAAGGATATGTACGACTACTGCCTTGAGGTAATGGATTACAGTAAGGATATCGCAGAAGACTGGTATACATTTATGTATACGGACGAAAAGACCTCTGAGCAGAAGATCAAGTACGAAGAGGCTTTGGCTTACCTCGATACCTGTCCGAACGAAACTCCCGCACAGAAGAGTATCAACGGCTGGTACAGATACATCGCCGCATCATTCGCAGAACAGGATGAGAGCGTAATTTTTGAAATCTTTGAAAATCTTATCAAGGATCTCGGCGATTACGGCTACCTCTTTGATTTCACATATCTTCAGTTGGCATGGTCATACGAAGACTATGACAGAGTTGAAGTCATCGCTGACAGACTCTATGAAAGAAACATCAACTCAACCGATGCGTACTACTATGCTATCAGAGCAAACATCATTCAGGGCGATTTTAACAAAGCAAACGAACGCTGTGAAAGACTTTTTGCAGATAATCCGGAGTCACTTGACTACTACTCGGCAAAGGCAGAGGTTCTCCGCCGTCAGGGTAAGTTCCAGGAGAGTATAGACGTATGTAAGGATGGCATCGCTAAGGGCATGGACGCTCAGATTTATAATCAGCAGGCGATTTCATATATGCTCCTTGAAAATAAGGAAGCAGCACTCGAAGCAGCAAACAGTGCCTTTGAAATAATCACGATGAGCACGGAGTCCGCAGCACCGTACGAAGTACTCAATACTATAGCACTTATCGCACATCTTTGTGACAATACTGATCTTTATGACACTATCAGTCAGTCCTTTGTAAATGACGCGGGTGAAGTCGAGTTCGACGAAAAAGTAACTCAGTGTATCGAAGGCGATATCACATTTGAAGAAATCTTTATGGAAGGGTACGGTGATATATAATGACAATTGTATATATAATTTCAAAGTACCTTACCATAGTCGGCACTTCGTTGAAGGCTTTCTGGGAGCAGCTTTTCTGCCGTATCCTCGGAATTCCCGTGCAGGACGCTCATTACCTTCAGGCAAATGAGCTTTGCGGCCACATTGACCACGACTTTACTGACAGTAAAATCAAAACTTTCCTTCTGTGCTACCTTCCCGGTGCAATGAACCGTTTCTTTGCATACGGAATGGTTATCGGCGGATATCTCGGTCTTTTCTATATCGAAGTTGATCCCGAAAATGCAATATTCTGGGTTTATCTCATAATGTTTTACCTCGGTGCCTCACTTCTTTGCAACTGTGCACCGCTTTATGAGGATGCACTTCAGAACTGGGATCTCCTCTACGGTAAGGAGAAAAAAACAAATATCGCAGTAAAGATCTTTGCTTTTATCCCGTCAGTATATTTCATTGCGACAGCGTGGATGGAAAAGTATGCTGTAAGCACACTTCTTTTCATCGTAGCAACGCTTGTGGGAATTTTTGTTATCTGATTTTAATTTATCATCGACAGCGGCAGCAATGCCGCTGTTTTTTTGTGCCAATTCGGATTTGACGAGGTCTTCAATGTTGCAGCTATCAGGCCCCCTTGCCTAAAGGGGGCTGGCACGACGAAGTCGTGACTGGGGGATATTTTTACAAAAAAACTACAAAAACTCAAGCTTTTCATGAAGTATCCCTCCGTCTTTTGCTTCGCAAAAT
>JAGBFD010000063.1 GCA_017936645.1 Clostridia bacterium | reverse complement strand
GGTAATGCATAATATGTCTTGATTGCCGAATCAGCTGCAACTTCAGGAATATGCATATTGCCTACCGGAGCATTTCTTATCATAAACAGCGGGTTTTCTTCATCAACATACATACGAAGTCCGTCAACCTTTTTACGTGTTCTGAGCTGTGTTGATGTAGTTTGCAATTCCTGTAACACCTTGTAATCCTGTGCCGAAGCTGTAACTTCAAGAGGCAGCAGACACAATGTGAGAACAACTAATAATATGCTGATAATTCTTTTCATTCAGCAAACCTCCGTTCAATACAGTATGTCAGATTTAAGAAAAGGAGAAACCTCTCTACGAAGATTCTCCTTTACGTCACTTTTTAAGTTGATTATTTCTTAGATGAGATTTCGATTTCGAGCTCTTCACCGTATCTCTCAACTACGACACGTGTGATGCGGCCTGAAGCGATAGTAACCTCGCCATTAATCTTTTCGTCAACTTCGCTGTACTCATCTACAAGATCGTCTACCATCTCGTCAACGCTTTCGTACGGGCTGTCAGCTTCTTTGAGAAGTGTCTCAAGCAACGCTCTTGCTTCCTCGTCTTCCTTTGCAAATTTACCAAGGCAAGCTGCCATCTCATCAACGTAGATTTTGTACTCGTAAGTAGTACCCTTCTCCTTTGACTTAGCCTTTTCGAGAACCAAAGCATCATCAGTAAGATATTTTTTAAGGAATCTTTCGATCATATCCATTGTCTGATCATATGTCGGAAGTTCTATGGAAATATCATTTGACTCCTTCAATGACTTTTCAAATGTAGGAACTACCTCGTTGTCATAGAACTCAGCAAATTCTTTTTCGTCGAGTTTACCATTGATAAGTGTGTCAAGAACATCGATGAGATTAAGATCGCTTGTCTCAATTCCGTAACTTGCTACACCCATCTGTTGCATTCTTTCGACGATTGTGTCAATGTCACCAAGATCCTGACCGTTAACCTTAAGATTGCCGTTATCAATAGCAATCTTTCTGTCTTCAATAGTAACATCAAGAACGCTGTCGTTGATACCCTCACCGAAATCAAGGTCTGCAGAACAAACCTTCTCGTCTTCAATATATACTGTAGCGTCAAGAGAGCTTGACTCAAATACTGTCTTTTTGAGTGCATTGAAAGCAGCTACAGGCTTGTTGGCAGAAAAAGCTACAACCACACCGATAACTATCGCAACAACCAACACTACTGCAACTACGGGAATAATTACAAGCTTAATGTCAAATTTCTTTTTAGTATTAACAGGTGCATTCATTTCATATTTCTCCTTTGATTCTGATAATGACAGTTTATCACTATTCACTTTAATTGTCAATCAAATAAATAAAACTGCCGGATACATAGACATATCCGACAGTAATCTTATTTTACCAGTTTCACCTTTGATTCGCTGATATTTATGACGTTGCTTATAGCTGAAAGAGACGAGTTTCTGTGAGATATAACGATGACACAGCTTTCTTTTGAAATATCCTGTAAAGCTTCTACAATCTTCTTCTCAGCAACAACATCAAGTCCTGACGTCGCTTCATCAAACACAAGGATTTCACGCTTTCTCAGAAAAGCTCTTGCAAGAAGCACGAGCTGTATCTCACCGTCAGAAAGATTCGGACTCTTGGAATTGAACACCGTTTTATATCCGTTCTCTCTTCGGACTATAAAGTCATCTGCACCGCTGAGCTTTGCAGCCCTCTGTATCTCTGCGAAAGTTACATTTTCACAGCCGTATGCAATATTATTTTCAATAGTGTCATCAAAAAGAGTTGAGCCCTGCACGATTATATTAAACCGTGAGAAATAATCTTCCCTGTTCAGCTTCGATACTTCTTTTCCTTCAAAAAGAATCTGTCCTTTCTGTGGAGAGTAGAAGCCTAAAAGCAGTTTTATCATCGTGGTTTTTCCCGCACCCGTCATGCCCGAAACTACGGTAATTCCCTTTCGTGCGACTGCAAATGAAACATCCTTGAGAATGTATCTGCTGTCTTCGCTGTATCTGAAGCTTACATCTCTGAACTCAATGCTGTCAGGAGAGTCCGTCTTGTTGACAAGCTCAGTACCGTCATTTTCAGAACTTTCGATATCGAGGAAATCAAAAATACGTCCTGCCGAAAGAATTGCCGTGCGTATAACTCCCGGTGCCATTGACAGCGGTGTCACTGAACTGAACAGTTTCCTGATATATACAAACTGACACTGTAATCCGCCGACGGAAAATCCGTTACCTATCATGCTGAGTGCCGATACTATCATAGTAAAAACAATGCAGAGCGATACAGAAAGCTCTGAAATACAATTCTGCAGAACAGAAACATTCTGCGACTTTTCACCTGCCGCAACAGTATCTTTTATCTTTTCCTGAATGCTCTTTTTTCTTTCTTCCACCTTACCTGAATTCTGCAGCACAGCAAGTCCGTTATAAAACTCTGCCGCTTCAGAGTAAAGGTCACCTTTATCTTTCTGCTGTTTTTGTGCATTTCTGCGTTCTTTTCGTTCAGACAGCAAAGTAAGACCTGTGCCGAGCAGACAGAAAACTATACTCAGAAGTCCGACTTTGAAATCAACAATCATCTGAGTAATGATAATTACCGCAAATGTAATTGCGGGTGATACCAATTTCATAAGGATCAGGTTCATACTCTGATTCAGAGCGTCAACATCCTGAGTCATCACCGCAACTATATCCTTGTGATCGGCACTATCCACAAAAGATACCGAAAGCGAATCGTACTTTTCCATTACTCTCTTTCTGAGTTTCGCAGAGTATGAAGTGACGATGTCACTTATAATATACCCCTGCACAAGCGACAGTACCGCATTTGCTACAAAATATATGACCGCAGGAACAGCGTAAGGGATGATATCTCCGAAAACACTTCCGTCACCAAGTCCGAGAAGATACTGTATGATCGAAGCTGCAAAAGCATCGATGATATCACCTATTTTCTGCGGAAATATTACAAACGTGATGCTGTAAAGTACCGTAACTATCAGAAAGAGAATAAACTTTACTTTGTAATCAGCAAAGCTTTTTACGAGTCGTTTCCGCACTTCTTTTTTGTTTTCACGTTCTTCAAGCGTTCTTGAACCTGAATCAAATCTGAACTTAAAAACGCCGCTTCTCTCATCACTCACGTGCAGTCACCTCCATCCCCTGTAAGGAAGCAAGTTCCCTGTAAAAGTCTGAGGTTCTGAGCAGCTGCTCATGAGTGCCCTGTGCTTCGATTCCGTTTTTATTGAACACGACGATTTTGTCCGCCGCTACAAGACTGTTTATCCTCTGAGTTATGATAATTACAGCCGAATTTTCTGCTGTTTTTCTCAGATTGTTAAGAATGTTTTTCTCAGTCTGAGCGTCAACTGATTTCATACAGTCATCTATGATGTATATTCCTGCTTCCTTTGACAAAGCACCTGCGAGAGAGAGTCTGCCTCGTTGGCCACCGCTGAGTCGATTTCCTCCGTTTTCAAGAACAAAGTTCTCATCATCGATAAAGTCGACAGAAGCCGCATCAAGTGCATCCCTGACTGCTGTATCACCGTCACCTGCACCGTAAAGGCTGAGGTTTTCTTTTACACTCTTTGAAAAAAGTATCGGTTCGCTGAATGCATAAGAAACTCGTTTTCTCAGACTGTTAATACTTATCTCCCTGAGAGGGTGCGAATCGATTAAAATCTCACCGTCAAAGTTTTCTCCGCTTCCCGTGAGAAGTCCGAACAACGTAGTTTTTCCGCAACCCGTAGGTGCGGCAATCGCTGTAATTTTTCCTTTTTCCGCTATGAAGCTGACATCCGTCAGACCACCGTTTTCAAAGCTGATGCTCACATCCTTGAATTCAACCGTATGTCCGTGAGTATCGCTGAGTTTTATTCCCTCTGAATTAGGTCTCTCAGGGATGGGTGTGTTCATCACTTCATTAAATCTTCTGAATGACACCTTTGCTCTGGGTGCAAACATTATCACGGATGCGATAGCGGTAAATGCTGAAACCGTAATAACCGAATACTGTAAAAATGAAATGATATCGCCTATTCCTATCCTTGAGGAAAGCAGACTGTTTCCTGAGAGAATGACCGTGGCAGCAACGACAAGATTTGAAATAAGAGAGACAATGCTCAGTGCAGTAAACACCGCCTTGAGTACATAACGCTCGTCCTTGCGTACATTTTCCGTAACCTGTGAAAAGCGTTCGTTTTCAAGTTTCTGTGTTCTCATCGTCCTGATTGTGTATATTCTGCTGATTCCGTTTTTAACAAAACGAACGAGAAGCGAATAATTCTCCTGAAGCTTATCGTACTTCGGTAACGCTACTTTATACAGAACAAAAAGAACTGCAATGACTATCATAACAGTCGCAATAACGACCACGCTCAGGAACGGACTGATAGTGAATGAAAGTATGATGCCGCCTATACTCAGTATCGGCGCATAGATAACCGCTGAAATGAGATAGTTTGTTACCGCTCCGATATTATTGATATCATCCGAAAACACCGTAAACAGATCGTTATTGCATACACGTTTCTGCTTCGACGAAAACTCTGATGTATGAAGAAGGTAATCGTTACGCAATCGTCCCGTAATACGTGATGAAATACGCGATGAAATACGTCCCGTAAGTGCGATACACAAAACCTGCATAAGCACACAGGCAACCATAACAGCACCAACTCGGAATATATACTCCTGCTGCTCTTTGTCACAGTCTATACCTGCATCCTCGTGGAAGTATGAAATAGTGTAGGCTGCAAGTTGATTTTTAAGTGCCTCAGGTGCAGATTCAGCCTTCTCGTAAAAGCCTTTGATTTCTTCGTCTGTAAAGGAAGAAGGTTCACTCTGATGGATGTAAAGCAGACGGAGGCTTACTCTGTTGACCATATAATTTATCCGATCAGCGTCAAGATCACCTGTCTTACCCTGAGTAATTTCTGTGATGATATAGAATCCCGATGTCATGGCATTTTCGTAAATTCTTACTGTCTTTTCTTCATCATAATCCTCACGCAGATGGTACAACTCACCGTCATCCGACACCTCATAGTTTGCAAAGAAAACCTTCTCATCGTCATCGGGAATGATTACAGAAAACAAATTCACTGCATTATCAGTCATAACCTCAGGCACAGGACTTTCAATACCTTTCTTCTGAATTCCTGTGTCAATCATCTCACCCATCAGGTAAGGTACGCTAAGGCTGAACACAGCCTGAAAAACAAACAAAACGGAGCAAAGGATAAGCATCATCTTATGTCCGTTCAGATATTTCCTGAAAAACTGCAAACCCTCCACTCCTTTCAAAATTTTTAAAACTGATTAATAACCGTATTTTTCCTTAAATTCTTCTCTTGTGTTTCTTGTGAGAAGTTTCTCACCGTCAAAAATGAGAATACAATAAGCGTGGCCGCATTTTTTACCCTGCTCAAACCACTCGGCAAAAGCTCTCTGCATACTTGTATTTCTCGGAAGCTCGTGTACTCTTTTGTGTTCGTTTTCAACACCGAAAATTCTCCATGCATCACCGAAGTCATAAGTTCTCGTGATGTCAAGAGGTTCAAAGTCAAGAAGGAAATCTCTTACCTTTGACTTTTCGGGAAGAATATTAAGATTGTCAGGATAAAGAAGCCAAGAGCCGCAGCAAACAACCATCGGTCCGTCAAATCTGTCCTTAAAAAACTCATAAGCTTTCTTATATGACTCAAGTCTTACGTCATAATCGAGACTGCCGAGATGCGACGGAATGTGAAGTCCGAGAACAAACTGACTGTCCTTAAGTTCAATACCGTGCTCATCGTAATAGTCCTCACAAAAGTCTGCAAGTTCATACTGGAATCTGCCGATACCGAATCTTTCAAGAGTGTAAAACTGCTTGAACCAACCTTCGACGAAAGTACCGTACACACCGTAGTTTTCCTTACACTCAAGCATTTTAACCTTGAGGTCAATGATTGTATTCCAGTAGATCTCTTCGCTGATATTTTTCTTTTTATATTCTGCAAGTAAAGGCTTGGTGCAGTTGATGAGAAGTACAAGCTTAACTGTGTGCTCGTTTTCACCGATCATTTCAGCAAGAGCCTTCACCTTATCTTTGAAAGTATCGAAATTCTTCTTTTTGAGCCAGTAAGCTCTGTACATTGAGTCGTAAAGCTTGTTTGCCTTTTCGTCTGCGAGAATCTTCTCTTCAACTCTGATAATTGCTTCTTTAGCCTCTGCAGGATACTCCTGCTTGTCCATTACAAGAAGCGCGTGATTGTAATTTTTCATAGTTTTAAACCTCCGGGGCATAAATCATATAGTAGTTGTAAATTTTCTCTCTTTCATAGAACTCTTCTTTGATAGTTCTGAAGCCGAGTTTTTCATAGAAAGGAACATTGTCGGGATTCTGAGTTTCAAGACCTATCTTGTAGCCCTGAGCCGTAAATTCCTCAATACCCTTATTTATCATCTCTTTTGCAATACCTTTGCCCTGATGCTTCGGATCAACGAAAACAGGCGAAATTATCTTCGTCTTCTTTTCAAAAACCTTTGAGTCAAGGTAACGGTATGCCATAAGTGTTTTAAAGGTCGAATCTATGTAGTAACAAAGAAAGATCCAATTGGGACACTTGAGAAAGTCAATAACAGTGTACTCATTATGAGCATCACGCCATACACAGAGTGCTCTGTTTTCATCATCAACATAAAAAACATCACAATTATTTGAAGAAGTAAGTCTTTCAAGAAGGAAATGATAGACAAACTTTTTTCTTCTCTCTACGTTCTTTGTCGCATAACAATGAACAGGATCATTTACAAAGCTTTCTGCCGCCATCCGAGCATAAAACTTCAATGTTTCTCTGTCAAGTTTTGTTACTCTTTTCATAGAAAACCCCACAAGAAAATTATAATCGCTATATTGTACCACAATTTTCAAGGTTTTACTATATCAAAATTAAAATAAATTAGATCTTTTTTGAATTTAAACGTACAAGTTGATTTTTTTGATATTCATTTATCCTAACAGCCCGAAGGCTAAAAATCCGACTCATTCTGCTTCTATCAATGCAAAAACACCCACGGCATTTCTACCGTGGGTGTTGAATTTTGTCTATACCTGATTATTTAGACTCAACATCGATGAGCTCGATGATGCACATTTCAGAAGCATCGCCTCTACGTGTGCCTGTCTTAATAATACGGCAATAGCCGCCGTTTACGTCCTTATATTTAGGAGCAATCTCATCGAAGAGTTTCTTAACAACGTCCTCTTTTGTGACGTATGCCAAAACCTGTCTTCTTGAGTGAAGGT
>JAGBFD010000062.1 GCA_017936645.1 Clostridia bacterium | reverse complement strand
TGATGGGAATCGAACCCACACGACTAGCTTGGAAGGCTAGAATTCTACCACTAAACTACACCCGCGTGTCTGCAACGTGATGTATTTTAACATATGTACTCTGTTTTTGTCAATAGTAAAAAGGAATATTTTTAAATATTTTTTCATTAATTTTTCAAGGGGTACACGAAGTACCCCTGATATTTATTTTTTACCTTTTTGCTTGTATTTTTCGTTCTTTCTGAACTCTTTTCCGTCTTTTCCATGATTGAAAACAGGTATCAGTTTTCTGCGTGTTTTTCCGTCGAGTCTGTAGTAGTTTATTCCCTTACTGCGCAGGTAAAGCTTATAAAACTTCTGACGCTGACTGAAATCCTTATACTTTCTGTTTTCAAGCCGTACCCAAGCGACCTCAGCAAGTGCCGAAAGACGCGGATAGACGCTGTATTCCAACGCTTCAGGAGTGTCAATCCACTCGGTCCAAAGTTCTGCTTCTATTCCTTTTACACGTATACCCTTTTTCTGAAAGCCTTTTTTCTTCTCGTTGAATTTATATGTCTTCTTCAAAGGGATTGAACCGTAACTGTAATTGAAATAGAAGTCAAGCATCGGAGACAGAATAACCTCCCTCTTCTTCGCCTGTTTCTTGACTGTGACGGCATTCTGGAAAGTCCAGTAATGACAGACTATATCCTTATCAAGCTCGTCACCAAGGCAATCATTCCAGGCTATGCAGGACTTGCCTCTGCTTTTGAGCATATCATTTACCCTGCCCATAAAGTACATCTGCAGGTGTTTTTCATTTTTGAGAGAATTATTCTTGATCGTTTCCTGACACTTCGGACATTTTCTCCATTTTCCGTATCTCGCCTCATCACCGCCCATATGGAAGTAACGTGACGGAAAAAGAGGACAAACCTCGTCCAGAAGCTTTTCAATAAAAGCATAGGTATTTTCATTTCCTGCACAAAGAATAGCAGGCATAATACCTGTAGATACGTTCACATCGACTTTTTCACCGTCGCAGGAAAGCTCAGGATAAGCAGCGATCATCGCTGTAGTGTGCCCCGGAATATCAATCTCAGGAATAACCCTTATACGCTTCTTAGCGGCATATTTCACTATCTCACGAATTTCATCGTGTGTATAGTAAAACGGACCGTATTCAGGCTGTGATTCATCCTGACCGCGTCTCCCTAAGTAATCGTAACGTCTTTTGGAAGCAACCTCATTCAAAAGCGGAAACGCTTTGGATTCAATCCTGTATCCCTGATCATCTGCCAGATGCCAATGAAAAACATTCAGCTTGAGCATAGACATATTATCAAGGAGTTTTTTTACAGTCTCCGATCCGAAGAAATGACGACATTCATCAAGCATCATTCCCCTATGACGGTAGCAGGGTTTATCCTCAATAAGAAAACCTGTGAGTGTTTTCTTCCCGCCAACCTTTTTCACCTGCATCAGAATCCACTTGAGCGTGATAAATGCATAGTAGGCTCCCGTTGCGGTAGATGCTTTGATATGAATGTTTCCGTCTTGTGTATAAAGTGTATAACCCTCCGGAGCGATACTTTTCGCCCTTGAGATAATTATTTCGTTTTCGCCTGCATCGCTACGTGTGTGAAGATACTCGGAAAGCTCATTTCCGACGCTTAAAAAGCGACGTACACAGCGTATTGCCGTCATATCGGAAACGGTAACAGTCTGATTATCCTTCACGTCATAACGCACGGGATGCGGGATTATCGAATATTTCATATTATTCGCCCTTCAGCTCTTCAAGATATTCATCATAGGTAATTTCTTTGTCATAGAAGCTACCCGGTGTAACGTCAATAATTCTGTTTGCTATAGTCTGCACAAACTGATGGTCGTGTGAGGTAAAGAGTACTGTTTCAGGGAACTTGATAATTCCTTCGTTAAGAGAAGCAATCGACTCAAGATCAAGGTGGTTGGTAGGCTCATCGAAGATGAGAACGTTAGCACCTGAAAGCATCATCTTGCAAAGCATACAACGTACTCTCTCTCCACCTGAAAGCACTTTAGCTTTCTTTGTAGCTTCCTCACCTGAGAACATCATTCTGCCAAGCCAGCCTCTGACATCAGTTTCAAAAATGAGATCTGAATAACGACGAAGCCAGTCTATAAGCGAATCTTCGCAACCGTCAAAGAATTCTGAGTTATCTGACGGGAAATATGCCTGCGATGTGGTAACACCCCACTTGAATGTACCTTCATCAGGCTCAATTTCACCCATAAGAATCTGGAAAAGTGTAGTCTTTGCAAGTGAATCAGTACCTACGAAAGCAACCTTGTCATCAGGCTTTATGGTAAAGCTTACGTTGTCAAGCACTTTGCGGTCACCGATAGTCTTACTGATTCCGCTTACGGTAAGAAGCTCATTACCTACCTCACGGTCAGGCTTGAACGAAACAAACGGAAAACGTCGTGAAGAAACAGGCATATCCTCAATTACAAGAGTATCAAGGAGTTTTTTACGGCTCGTCGCCTGCTTTGACTTTGAAGCATTGGCACTGAATCGGGCGATAAATTCCTGCAACTCCTTAGCTTTCTGCTCAGCCTTCTTGTTCTGCTCACGGAGCTGTCGCTGTGCAAGCTGTGTATAATCGTACCAGAAATCATAGTTGCCGACATACATACCGATCTTACCGAAATCAATATCGACAATATGTGTACACACCTTATTAAGGAAATGACGGTCGTGAGAAACAACGATAACCGTACTGTCAAGCTCGATAAGAAACTCTTCAAGCCAGGCAATTGCATCTATATCAAGGTGGTTAGTCGGCTCGTCCATAAGAAGGATATCAGGATTTCCGAAAAGTGCCTGTGCAAGAAGAACCTTAACCTTTACCTCGTTATCAAGCTCACTCATCAGAGAGTAGTGGTATTCGTTTGTAACACCAAGTCCGTTAAGAAGGATTTCCGCATCGCTTTCTGCACTCCAACCGCCCATTTCAGCAAACTCTTCTTCGAGTTCGCTTACACGGATACCGTCTTCCTCTGAGAAGTCCTCTTTCATATAAAGAGCTTCTTTCTCATCCATAATTTCGCAAAGCTTCGGGTTACCCATAAGTACTGTGCGTATAACGTCATACTCATCGAACGCGAAGTGGTCCTGACGAAGAACAGACATTCTTTCACCCGGAGTGATAATTACCTCACCCTTATTAGGCTCTATTTCGCCTGAAAGGATTTTGAGGAAAGTAGACTTGCCTGCACCGTTAGCACCTATGAGGCCGTAACAGTTACCGTTTGTGAATTTCAAATCCGCTCTCTTAAAGAGCTCTCTGCCGCCATACTGGAGGCTTACATTTACTGTGCTGATCAATTCTTTTTCTCCTTTTCCTTAGGGAATCTGTCCCCTGTCAAAAACTTTATAAATGAATATACTTTACTTTTTAAAAGATAGTAATATTTTCTGCTGTATCTGATTATGGGTAAAAACTTAACATAAATTTTATACCCTGCGTCTGTCACCTTATGTGTCTTTCCATTGCGGTCAAATGAATATAACACACCTATTATCTGATCATGGCGGATATTGTACTCAATTTCCCACTGATTGTCACCACGCATAACGTAAGTATCACCGTTGACATAAATCACACGGTGAAGAATGTACTGACCATTGTCACGCTGATAAAACGGCACATCACCCTTTTTCAGCTTGCCCTGAGGACTGACAAGCGTGACCGTATCCTTGCGGTCACGGATAGTCGGTAGCATACTTACACCCGCAGACACAAAAGAAACCTCGCCGCTTTCAGCGAGAGTTTCCCTTATAAGCGGTGCCATATCATCCATACTTACTTTTTTACTCAACCAAATCTGCTCCTTTGAGTTTTTCGAGGAAATCGTAAACCTCACCCTTGATAGCTTCAGGATTTACTTCGCATTCCTTTGCAAGAGCGTCTACCACTTCATCCGGTTCTGCTCCGTTTTCGAGCATTTTCCAAATGAAAGCGCCTGTTTCATTAACAGTAATCAGACCCGTGAAATTGATTCCGCCCACAGCGACAACAATGCTGTTATTGCCAACCTTTCTGAGTCTGTAGCCTTCTTTAATCTTCATTATTCTCTCCTCCGTCCGTGTTGAGAATTTTTATCTTTTTGTTATCTATACGTATTTCTTTGTTGCAGACATTAAGTGCTGCGGGTTTGTGTGTGATGATGATACAGGTTCTGTTATCAAGATCACGGAGATTTTTGAGAAGCTTCTCTTCCGTCGCCTCGTCAAGAGCCGAGGTTGCTTCATCGAGAAGCAGAATCGGTGCCCCGTAAAGAATTGCACGTGCAATGGCAATTCGCTGAATCTGACCCTCTGAAAGTCCCATTCCCCTCTCACCTACCGTGGTTTCAAGACCGTCGGGAAGTTCTCGGACAAACTCATCTGCACAGCTTATCTCTACTGCACGCATAATCTCCTCGTCTGTCTTATCAGTACACATAAAGGTGATATTCTCACGAAGAGTGCCTGAGAGAAGCATATTACCCTGAGGAACATATGAAAACAAGTTTCTCGTAGCTCTGTCGACAAGTCTTTCACCGTCAGCACCCCAAACAGTAATCCTGCCGTTTTCAGGATAAATAACACCAAGCAGAAGCTTTAGCAGCGTACTTTTACCTATACCGGAAATACCCGTTATCGCTGCGAAATCGCCTTTCTCGACAGTAACACTTGCATCATCAAATATCAGATCTCTGTTGTATCTGAATGTAATCGAATCAAAGCGTATCGTTTCGAGTTTCTTGTAATACTCATCGACATCGCCTATTTCTTCATGTGTGTCGAACTCGTCATCATAGTCTTCAAGTTCAATCAGACGTTCAGCTGAAGCGATGATGCCGTAAAAACGCGGTAAGACGCCTGCAAGAGAGGTCAAGGGACCCTGTACCTGATTGACAAGCTGAAGGATAGCAGTCATCTGACCTACGTCAATGTAACCCTGAAAGACACGGATACCACCAAGAACCATCGCAAAAAGGTAACCGAGACTGAACGCCATCTGCATACCTGTATTGGCAAAAATACTGATCGTGGCTCGTCTTATCCTGATTTTATAATTTTTCTCCTGAAGATCCTTCGCTTTAGTAACTATCTGTTCATAGGCATTAAATACCTTTATAACGAGGATACTCGCTACCGACTCCTGGAAGAATGAGCGAACGTTGCCGTCGGCTTCCTGTGCCGCCTTGTGAATCTTTTTAAGATAATTTCTGAAAAAGCGTGTAGTAAGTGCTATAATCGTGCCGCCGCCGAGGAAAATCAGTGCAAAGATATAGTCAAGCTGTACCATAATCACGATTGAAGCTATCAGCTTTGTAAGCAGAGAAACAATATTCGGCAAAAGTCCTGTTACGCCGTCACAGATCGTCTGAACATCAGAAGTAAGCCTATTGAGTATATCACCGCTGTGGTGCTTTGTAAGCTGAGCGTAATCCTTGCGTATAATTCTTTCAAAAACTCTGCTTCTGATTTTTATCTCAATTTTAGCCTTCGCACGTTCAAACATATTATTGTTGAACACCTTAAGAGCAAGCTGCAAGAGCACGAGAACGAGCAGAAAAACAGCACCTTTTTTCAAAAGATCAGGATCTTTGAGAGTTGCACCGTTCACGACATCCCTCATACCAAATGCAGTCAATATGCCAAAGAATGAAAGTGCAGCACTCAAAACAGAGTATAACAAAACAAAAAGCCAACTACCCTTTGAAACGCCGAAAATCCACTTTATAGTGGATAAATCATTTTCTTTCTTTATCTTAGGGAAGTTGTCTTTTATCTTTTTCAATTCAATCGTTTCCTTTTAATTTACTCATCGCTTCGTAAGCAATCTCAGCAGCTTCAATGTCCATATTGCATCTCAGTTTATAAACAGGAATATTTTTAATAAGTTCATCAATGAAGTCGCACAGCATCATAGTTCGTTTCACATTTGACGGTCTGAGTGTCTGAGAAAAAAGAAGCGGTACTGCATCGTCAATATTCATTCGCTCAATTGAATTCTCTTCCGCCTGCTCGATGAAGCAAATTCCGCCGAGTATAGCTGAAGTATCAACATTGATATCGTGTTTTCCCGAAAAAGGAGTACCAAAAGCATAGTACTTGCCGTCAATACATCTGTATGCTGCTTTATCGTCATTAAGTATAAAAGCCTTGTCGCCAAAGAGTTCAAGCCACAGCGAAGTGTGCGTAGATTTACCTGTACCGCAGGGGGCCGAAAACGAATACGCAACTCCGTCAACTACAACTGTGGATGAGTGAAGAAACATACCGTTGTATTCGAGAAGTTTGACATTGAAAGCAGTACCCATCCAGAGGTATTCAAGTTCAGATTCGGGAACATCTTTATAGAGGGTAAGCTGATGCTCCATGAGATTTTCAGTAAAACCAATATTGAAATCTGCCTTTTCGTCGCAGATATACTTCTCACTTCTCTTGCGGAGCATATCGTGTTGAGGTTCAAAGCCGACATTCAGACCGGCTATTTTATAAACGGGCATTGCAGTCAGCTCCTTTTCATTTAAGCTTTAACCATATTTATTTTCAATAAACATCGTTAAAACTTAAATTCGGCAGACAACCTTTGGGATTGCCTGCCGAATCCGTTTTGCATTTGATTAGCCGATGATAAGATCGCTACCGATGCTCTCATCTGTGATAACAGATGCTGAATCAGCTGTACCGTTGTCACCGCCAATTGCTGCTGATGCGCCGTCAGCAGTAATCTCTTCGATGATGTCGAACTTTTCGATCTCCATCTCAGGTCTCATGTATGTCATTCTTTTCACCTCGTTTTCTTTAAACTCGATAAGTGACAATAACACGAGAAGTTGAATAAGATATCTTAATGTTAACAATCAACTTCCAGAAAACACTATTACCACTATATCTTGTAAAATAGTAACACATATACATAAAAAAGTCAAGCTTTTGTCGTAAAAGAATCAAAGCCCCGTGTTTTACCACGGGGCCAAGAAAAAATATTATGCAATTCTAATGCTTAATAATTGATATTAGTAAACAACTGTTGCATCAAGAGTAGAATCTGTTGCAGCGAAGAATGTCTCAGCTGAACGAGTTCTGATTACAAGTGAACGTGTGCCGAACGGGCCGAATGCATGGTTGATTGTCCATACGCGCTCGCCATCGATATCTTCATAAGGCACCTTACCAGCACCTGACCATGAAGTGTAAGTGTATGTAGTACCATCTTCTGCATAGAACTGAATCTTAACTACGTCTGTGCTTGTCTTGATGATAACATCATGCTTACCAGCTGTGATAACGCCACCGTTCTGTGCGTCAGGATACATATCAGGAATCTCGATTGAGTGGATTGAAAGATCCTTCTTAACGAGACCGATAAGTGTGAAGTCTGTACCGTCTGTTACGCCGAGATCGCCGTAATCAGCATATACTGTGCAAGCAACTTCAGCTTCAGCTACAAAGATTTCGATTGTCCATGTCTCGCCTGCTTCTGTTGTTGTGATATCAGCATCGTCACGTGTGAAGATCTGATAACCATCAGGAGTAGTTACACGAAGAGAATCAGGTGTGCCTGTTACGTCAACGCTAACAACTGCTGTGTCACCGATGTATGTATCAGAAGTAACAACATCAACGATTTCGCCCTTCTCTGCAGGAGCGGGTTCTTCGCCAATGATAACAGTACCGTCGTTTGAAACAACTGTCTGGTCTGCCTGTGCATTGTAGTCAACGCTAAGGTTAAGAGTATCTTCTGTAAGACCTACGTAGTCAACACGATAGAGAACCCAAATAGATGCGTCTTCACCGTTGCCGTTTTCAGCTGCACCAAGATCCTGAACAGATGCTACGCATCCGTCGGGTACGAAGAATGTTGCCTCTGTACCGATAGCAGCATCTTCCTTAACTACAAACTTAGCTGTGAAAAGAAGCTCGTTGTCGAACTGTCTGCCGTGGTTGTAACCGCCGATCGGAAGGTTACGGAAGTCACTTGCAGCGTAGAATGACATAACGCCATACTTTGCAAGATTTTCTTCTGTATACATTGCCTCAGGCCAGAAGTCCTTTCTACGGTCAAATGTGATGTTGCCTTCGTCGTCGTACTGAACAGCCTGCTCAGCCTGATAGCCGCTACCAACCCATGTAGGATCTGCTTCTTCGTTGAAGTCGATGTACTCTACTGTAGTATCGTCGCCGTCTGCATCATAAGGAGCAAGAACTGACTTGTCATAGTAGAAACCGCCTCTTACCTGGCTTGTAAGGAAGTTAGAAGTTGCATAAATCTCAACTGTAACTACATCGCCGGGCATTGCATACTCTTTATCAACAACGAAGTCGAGTTCGAACTCAGCCTTCTCTTCTTCACGGTACTCATATGCGTAATCGTAAAGGATATCGCATTCTGTTACCTTCTCGCCATCCTCTTCATATGTGTAGTAGAGGATTTCGGGAGTAGCCATCTTGTTGTAAAGATTCCAATAGTCTTCGTTTGATGTTGCATTATTGTAAGCTTCGATGATTTCATCAGCCCAGAAGAAAAGGTTATACTCAAGAACGTCCTGAGGAGCAGCTGTCTCTGCAGTACCGTCATAGAGCTCTGAACCTGTGAGCCATCTTCTGTCGATCTCATCTTTCCAATCAACATCTGCATCGTAATCCAGATACCAACCCTTTTCGGCTACTTCTGCCTGAGCTTCTTCAGGTGTGTAATCATAGTACTGATTAGCTGAAGATGCAATTGCAAAAACGCCAAGAAGCATTGTAACTGAAAGAACAACGCACAAAAGTTTCTTTGCCATAATATTTCCTCCTAAAATTTTATATCTTTATCCATTGGCATGGACTAAAGCCGTTTGTTACGCTTTTGAACCCTTACCTGTAGCCTGGTCGATTGACATTGTGCCTTCTGCAACACCGTAGATTACCTCTACGTCCTTATCGTTGATCTGTACTCTTGTACCCTCAACGTTGGCTGCCAACTTCGCTGCAC
>JAGBFD010000061.1 GCA_017936645.1 Clostridia bacterium | reverse complement strand
ATGCAGAAAGGAGGTAAAACCTATGTCAAAGAAAAACTACAGTGTAGCAAGAGTTGTCACTCACACACAAAGCTCAATCGGTAAATGTGAAAGGCACAACGAGAGAAAAAATGAGTCTTACGCAAATATGAATGTTGATATGGCTCGGTGTGATATGAATGTGCATTTCAAAGGTTGCGGTGAACTGACCTACAACGAACAACTGAATAAGCTCATAGCCGAAAAGAAGGTCTGTATGCGTGGTCTGAAAGCTGATGCAAAGGTCTTTGATGAAATGATATTCGATGTCAATACAGACTACTTTGAAACACACGGCGGTTATGAATATGCAAAAGAATTCTACGAAGAAGCCTACAGATTTGCAGTTGCCCTCTACGGTGAACAGAATATCATCTCTGCAGTTATGCACGCTGATGAACTGAACGTTGCTCTAACAGAACAATACGGGAAACCTGTGTATCACTATCATATGCACCTTGTTGCTCTGCCCGTTGTTGAGAAACAGATTCTGTGGACAAAGCGATGCAAGGATAAGTCACTTGTGGGTACTGTTAAAGAAACCGTCAATCAGATAAGCCATTCAAAAAAGTGGAAGTCACCTCAGGCGGTAGATGAAAACGGTAATCCCATATTCAACGAAAAAGGTAAGCCTGTGCTGATTCCCTCATACAGTATCTTGCAGGATGATTTCTTCAATCATATGCAAAGAGCCGGTTTCAATGATTTCTTCCGTGGTGAAAAAGGCAGTACGGCTGAGCATCTGTCTTGTTTGCAGTATGAGATTCAGCAAGATAAGAAACGTCTTGAGGAAATCAAGGGACGATTACAGACGGAAGAAGTCAGATACGATGAACTTCAGACCGTGCATAAAACATTCCTTGAGATTGACAGTATGGGCAAGAAAACGCTTACGGGCAAGGTCACAATTTCAAGTGAAGATTTCAATGACCTGAGTAATATGGCAAAGCAGTCTGTTGCGGCAAGAAGTAAGATTTATGACCTTGAGGGAGAAAATGAACGACTCCGAAAAAGGAATTGGGAATTGCAAAGCCATATAAACCGACTGAGCAATAGGCTTTATGAACTTGAACAAGTCTGTGCACCGTATCTTGAGGCATTAAGGCTGATGCCTGAAAAAGTAAAAGCATTTATCTCGGATGTGCTTAAAACCGTCCGAAAAGAAAAAACCAACAAAAATATAGAAATCAAAAAAGAGAGGTAATTAAATGAATATTGAAGATAATTTTATTAACACCCTGTTTGATAAAACAGAAGAAACAGAGGCGACAAAGCCTCAAATAACCGAAATCGTAAATATGCCTGTAGGCAAAATTGTTCCGAATTTTAAGAATCCGTACAAGTGCCGTGAGGAAGATATGAAGCCGTTGGAGGAAAGTATCCGTGAAAATGGTATCATTCAGCCTCTGATGGTGCGAAAGGATGATAAAGCTGATGTGTTTGAAATCGTTTCAGGCCACAGAAGATACCTTGCAGCGACTAGGCTTGAAATGGCAGAGGTGCCCGTTGTTGTGTTGGACATAAGCAAAGAGGAAGCAGACATTATCCTTGTTGACAGCAATCTGCATCGAGAGCACATCTTACCAAGTGAAAAAGCCTTTGCTTACAAGATGAAAATGGATGCTCTGAAGAAGCAAGGTAAACGCACGGATTTAACTTCGGACCAAGTCGGACCGAAGTTATCGGCAGATGAAATTTCTGACACCGACAGCGCTTCTCAGGTTAAGAGATATATTCGTCTTACCAACCTTATTCCAAGGCTTCTTTCAATGGTAGATAGCGGTAAAATTGCATTCGGTCCTGCTGTTGAGCTTTCGTATCTCAGCCAAGGTCATCAGAACTTTATTGCTGAGGTTATTGAGAAAGAGATATGTACACCGTCACTTGCTCAGGCACAGAAATTGAAAAAGCTGGAACAAGAGGGAAATCTTGATGTGGGTACAATTCTTTGTATGATGAAACAGCCGAAACCCAATCAGGTGCAGATGGTAAAAATTCCCGAGGAGAGCATAAACAAATATGTAAAATCCAATGCAACAGTAAAAGAGAAAGAAGAATTTCTTGCCAAGGCAGTTGAGTATTACGGAAAAGCCCTTATGCGAAAGAAAGACAGAGGTGCGAGATGATAAAGAAAATTAATGATTTTTGCAGATTTATCGGTGAGGAGGAATATGTAATCGGCGGTGTGCTTTACAAGGTTTCTTCCACATTTACACCTGCTAATATCTGTAATCTTGAAAACACCATAGATGACAAAGTGCAAAAATATGTCGGCAGTGATTTTGCACATTTGACATTGGTGCCTGATGCAGATAAAATTGAAGCAGAATATGTGACGACTGCCGGAAAGGAGGACTAATGCAGTCAAACAATTTAGGAATCACAGCTCTTTACTGTCGTCTTTCCCGTGATGACGGAAGCGATAAGGAGAGCAACTCAATCGAAAATCAGAAGCTGATGCTTGCCCGTTATGCTAAGGAAAAAGGCTTTGAGAACACAAGGTTTTATGTGGATGACGGTTTTACAGGTACGAATTTCAATCGTCCAGATTTCAAGCGAATGATGGAGGATGTTGAAGCAGGATATATCTCAACCATTATCGTAAAGGATATGTCACGATTCGGAAGAAATTATGTTGAAGTCGGTCTTTACACCGAATCATACTTTCCCGAAAACAATATCCGCTTTATTGCCATAACTGACCTTGTTGACAGTGCTGACGGTGAAAATGAAATCATTCCGTTCAAAAATGTTATGAACGAGATGTATGCAAGAGATATTTCAAAGAAGGTACGCTCTGCCAAACGAATCAGAGGTAATATGGGTGAACCATTATCTCAACCGCCATACGGATATATGAAAGACCCTCAGAATCCTAAAAGGTGGATTATTGAACACGAGGCGGCAAGTGTTGTAAGAGAAATATTCAGGCTTTATCTTGAAGGCTACGGTCAGGACAAAATTGCAAGAACCCTGCAGGACAGAGGTGTTAAGAATTGCACCTCATATTGGCAGGAGCGAGGCATAGGTAGAGGTGGTAAAAAGATACAGCCTAATCCGTACAAATGGAAAAGCTCTACCATAGGTCAGATTCTCATCCGTCAGGAATATTGTGGCGATGTAGTAAACTTCAAAACCTACTCCAAGAGCTTCAAGAACAAGAAACGACTTCAGAATCCCGAGGAAAATTGGAAAATCTTCAAGGATGTACACGAGCCTATTATTGACCGTGAAACCTTTGAAGCTGTACAAGCTCTTATCAAAAAATGCAAACGCAGAGACCCCAAGCCTGAAAACGGTGATAAGAATATCTTTTGTGATTTTCTCGTCTGTGCCGAATGTGGGCATAAGCTATGGTATCATGTGAATACACGCAACAAGGACATTCACTATTTCAGCTGCAGTAATTATGTAAAGGATTACAGAGGAAGCTGTCAGCACAGACATTATGTGAGAGCAGATGCCATTGAGCAGATTGTTATGCTTGAGCTTAAAAAGATGTCAGCTTGTATAAGGCATAACGAGGAACGCTTTGCTGAAATTCTCGCACGAAAAACCAACAGCGACAAAATCTCCGAGGAGAAATATCTCAAAGCCGAGCTCGAAAGACTTATTAGCAGAAATGCAAAGGTTGAGAGAAATTATGAGAAGCTGTACGAGGATAATATGGACGGCAAGGTAACTGACGAGTGGTTTATGCATATGTCAAGAAAGTACGAAGAGGAGAGAATTGAGTTAAGGGCAAGGATTACAAAGCTCAGGGAACAGCAGGAGCAGCTTAACAACAAAGAAAAGGAAAAAGAGCTTTTCGTTTCTGCGGTTCGCAAGTTTATGGAAATGGAAACCTTAACGGCACCACTACTTCACGAGCTTATTGACCACATTGACATTTATGAAACCGAAGGTACAGGCAAAAACAGAACACAACGTATTGTAATTCATTACCGCTTTGTGGGATATATTGAAATTCCGTCAAATGCAGATAATTACAAAGCAGATACCCGTCAGGGCGTAGCAGTGGAATATCTCACTGCATAAAAAAAAGAGCAGGCTAAAACCTGCTCGATACATATTGATGAAGCTATGAAATTAAACAAAAAAATCGAGTGTTCACACGAAATCCGTTATGAACACTCGAAATGGTTGCGGAGGTAGGATTTGAACCTACGGCCTCCGGGTTATGAGCCCGACGAGCTACCAAGCTGCTCTACTCCGCGATATTCAGTTGCGCTCACAAGGAACTTTTACATTATACACATTAAGTATATGTTTGTCAATAGTTTTTTATTCTTTTTTAATTAAATTTTTATTTTGCATAAAAAGAGGGTTGATTTTTTGGAAGAAAACACAAAGATTCAAAAATTTTTTTAAAATTAAAATTGAGCATTGTATATGAAAAAACGAGAAAAACGAAGAAAAATCGAGCATTGAAATTGTAAATTAAAATTTCGGAAAAAAGTTGTTGACATTGTCCCCTGCTTGTGGTAGTATATTCGGGCAGTTAAAAATTATACGGAGGTTTGATTTATGTCAACTTACATGCCTAAAGCTGGCGAGATTGCTCGCAAATGGTATGTGCTCGACGCAGCAGGCAAGCCCATGGGCCGCGTTGCTGCTCAGGCCGCAGTTCTTCTCCGCGGTAAGCACAAGCCTACATTCGCTCCTCATGTTGATTGCGGTGACCACGTTATCATCATCAACGCTGAGAAAGCAGTTCTCACAGGTAACAAACTCAACCAGAAAATGTATTATCATCACACCGGCTACATCGGCAACATGAAAGAGGTTAAGTACAGCACTCTTATGCGTACAAAGCCCGCATTTGCTATGCAGCTTGCTGTTAAGGGTATGATTCCTGACACAGTTATCGGTCGTGACGCTCTTTCAAGACTTCGCGTTTATGCAGGTGCTGACCACAAGCATGCTGCTCAGAAGCCCGAAGCTTGGGAATTATAATGAAGGGAGGCTATTATAATGTACGATTCTAATCCTTATTTTTACGGTACAGGCCGCAGAAAGAAATCTGTAGCAAGAGTACGTGTTTACGCAGGTACAGGTAAAATCATCATCAACGACAGAGAAATCGACGATTACTTCGGTCTTGATACACTTAAGCTCATCGTTCGTCAGCCTCTCGAGCTCACAGGCACAACTGAGAAGTTTGACATCGTTTGCCGTGTAGCAGGCGGTGGCGTTTCAGGCCAGGCAGGTGCTATCCGTCACGGTATTTCAAGAGCTCTTCTTCAGTATGACGATGCTCTTCGTTCAGCACTCAAGAAGGCAGGCTTCCTCACTCGTGACCCCAGAATGAAGGAAAGAAAGAAATACGGTCTCAAAGGCGCACGTCGTGCTCCCCAGTTCTCAAAGAGATAAGAATTTCTTACAGCTCACAGCACTCACTTCGGTGGGTGCTGTTTTTTTGGGTCATTCTTATGCGTCTTGCTCCTCTACATATCAATATGAGCCGACTTGCCGGCCCAAACAGGCCATAGAACTCGTACCCTGTGTTTTTTCTTTTTTAAAATAGTAAAGCCCCGTCTTTAAAGACGGGGCATATTTATTTACCAGGACCAAGTGAAAAGCTTTACGAAGAATTCTCCGATACTTACAAAGAACTGCACAATCTTCTGCCAGAAAGTAAGCTCTGTAGGTTCTTCTGAAGACCCGGGGTTCCAACCAAGATAACCCACTCTGTTAGAACCAACATCTTCTATATAACCATCTTGTCCGTCGCCAAACTTATATTCAGATTCACTGAAAATGTGATAAAATTCTGCTGTTTCATAAGCTTTAGGAATAAAGCGATAATATTTATCTGAATAATTGCCGTGATAACAATTGGTGCAACCCAGGAAGCCTGTATTAGGATTAAATCTGTCTACAGGGAAAAGACCACAGCTTTCACAAGTAGTGCCAAAATAAACCTCATTTATAGCAGTGTGAGTTTTAGTATAATCAGGCTGACCATTATTATTGGGCAAGCCAATAGAAAGATTGCTGATTTTTCCGCAATATGGACAATATTCTGATACACCATATTCGGATGAACTATCCGCGAATGTATACGGATAATAAAAACTTGATGAATCTGCAGTAGGT
>JAGBFD010000002.1 GCA_017936645.1 Clostridia bacterium | reverse complement strand
TAAGAGGTGCCGGCATTGGTACCTCTTATGCTCCCCACGAGAGTGGGGACTTTAGGTGAAGAATTAAGCTCGGTTGATGATAAAAGAGATAAAGTGCAGTTTGAGTCTGTTTGACGGTACGTCGAGGACGCCGTACCCTACGGTTAGCCTGTACGGTGGGGTGACGCGATATGAATAATGTGCAGACCTTGGTCTCCTCATCCACCGCAAGCGGTCCCCCTTCTCCACAGGAGAAGGCTTGTGAAGAGATAAAGTGCAGTTTGAGTCTGTCCGACGGTACGTCGAGGACGCCGTACCCTACGGTTAGCCTGTACGGTAGAGCAAAGCAGCATATATCAAAAAACCGCAAAACTAACTCAAACAAAGATATCCACACAACTTTCAACAAGCTGTTGAAAACCTATGTTGATAAGTTTTCGGTTTTCCACAGGCAAAATTACAAATTACAAAAAATAAACCTATTTTCCGCTAAAAACCCCAATTTTCCCCAGTATCGACATAAATTCTTATCATCTGCGGACAAAAATAAGTTTTGCACAACTTGTGGAAAACGGTGTTGAAAACTGAAATCGTCCGGGAAATATGAAAATATCCGAAAAAGTTTTCAACAACAAAATATATCACTTTGGCGACAAAAATAATCGGAAATCACACATTTACACATGACTTTTCCACAGACTTTGGATAAAGTTTGGTTGTGGAAAACTATAATCAAAGCGTTTTTTGGGCATTTTCAGAAAATGTTTTTCAAAGTCAAAAGTAATAAAAACTACCCATCTTTGAAAACCTCAGACTTTGCCCGAGCTTTTCCCAAGGAATAACGCGGGAAAAGTGGAAGACTTTTACGAACGGATTTTTTTATGAATATTCACCTCTTCCGCGGCAGTATAATATATAATATAATGTAGCAAAAAATTCACCGGTAACCAAAAATTAACATGCCGGAAAAAATGAAAAATTTATCCACAGTTTCCACAGCCTCTGCTACTGCTACTACTATCTTATCTAATATTCTATCTTATCTATATCTTTATATCGCGCGCGAGATAAATTACGTAATTGATAAAATCTAACATAAACGAGGAATACTGAAATGAAAGTAACATTTGAAAAATCAAAGCTGCTTGGCGCTCTTGCCCCTGCCGCAGGTATCTCACAGACAAAAAACACTCTCGTTTCCGTTGACGGACTCCTTTTCGAGTGCCCCCCGAACAAGAGATACGGTGACTATGACCTTGACAATCCCAACCTTTGCCGTATTTCCGCCTTTGACCTTGAAAAAGGTCTGCGTACCACTATTGAATGTAATGTTTACGAGGAAGGTCTTTTCGTTATCAACACACAGAAGATCCTTCAGATCGTTCGCGCTCTCCCCGATGGAGACGTAACTCTCGAGATCGACCAGACAGGCAAGGTTCAGATCAGCGGCGGATATTCTCAGTTTGAGATCGGCGCTACTCCCGGTGAGGACTTCCCCACAATGCCCATGTTCATCGGTGAAAATGTTTACAAGATTCCTCAGTACAAGGTGAGAAGCCTTATTTCCGAAACAATTTTTGCTGTTGCACAGAACGATCAGAGAGCTGCGTTCAACGGCGCACTTTTCAAGATCAAGGACGGCGAGCTTACAGTTGTTGGCTGCGACGGTAACAGACTTGCGGCTGCAAAATGCTCTATTGCCGACACAAACGACAGCCCGGCTGATGCTGAAATGGTTATCCCCGGCAAGTTCCTCGGCGAGCTGATGAAGCTCCTTCGTGACACCGAGGACGAGTTGACAATGATGATCGGCAGAAAGCACATAATTTTCAACATTGACGGTATCTACTTCTTCACAAGAATGCTTGAGACCGAGTACATCAACTACGAAAAGCTTCTTCCCACATCTTACATGACACAGGCTTATCTTTCACGCTCTGAGCTGCTCGGTGCAGTTGAGAGAGCATCTATTGTAACCGAAGACAAGCTTGGCGGTAGCGGAAGATCTTACGTTAAGCTTGAGTTTATCGGAAACGCGATCACTATGTCATCAGTTTCCTCCGGCGGATCTGTTTGCGAAAAGGTAATGATCGCAAAGGACGGCGCGGATGTAACTATCGGCTTCAACTGCCGTTATCTCCTTGAGGCGCTGAAGGCTTGTCCCGCAGAATGCGACAGAATCAGAATACGTCTAAACTCTCCCCTTATGGGTGTAATAATCGAGCCTGCTGAAGGTCCGACCTTCATTAACGCTCGCCCTGACGAGTCAGTTTTCGGTGAACGCGCTCTGGATGTTGCACAGAACAGCACTTCCTGCGATCCTGAAAGCAAGACTAACATGTTCATGTATTTCGTAATGCCCATCAGAATGAACAAATAAGGGTCAGAAAATTTATGTATATTCACATAGGAGCCGGATACAACGTCCGTGACAAGCAAATTATCGGTTGCTTTGACATGGACGGCAAGTGGGATTCGGCAGTTACCAAGGAATTTCTCAAAAATGCAGAAAAAAGCGGTAAGACGGACACAGCGGGATATGATCTGCCCCGCACTTTCGTCCTCACCGACGAAAAGGTGATTTTTACCCACATTTCCACAAGTGCTATTGTAGGCAGAGCGGAAGGATTGCAGCTTTAATAAAAGAGAGCGCCCTTTTGAACCCCATTTCTGCCGTTTCACCCCACCGTTCCGACTAACCGTAGGGTACGGTTACGATACTTCGTATCGTTGCTCGACGTACCGTCGAACAGGCTCAAACT
>JAGBFD010000060.1 GCA_017936645.1 Clostridia bacterium | reverse complement strand
TATAGAATCGGTTTAATAGTCGTTATAATACACATCCCCGATGCATTCAGGTGCATCGGGGAAACGGTATCAGATGAGATTAATTAAAAAGCCCCTGATAAATTTCTTTTTCAAGGAGGAATTATGACGAAGAAAACTAAGGGAAATACCAAACATAAAATAATCCGCGTTGCGACGCATATGTTTCTTGAAAAGGGTTATACGGAAACATCGGTCAAGATGGTAAGCGATGAGTTAGGAATCAGCAAGGGGAACTTTACCTTTCATTTTCCGTCGAAGGAGCATATTCTTGCCGAGCTTGTTGAAATGCTCTGTAAATTTCAATGGAAGCTTATGGGTGAGGAGGCGGATGACGGTATCAGCTCGTTGCTTGCGCTGTGCTTTGAACTCGTGACTATGGCATCTGCGTGCGAGCAGAACAAGGTTGCAAAGGACTTCTTTGTTTCGACCTATCAAAGTCCCGTTTGCCTTGCAATCATTCAGAAAAATGATACAGGGCGTGCAAAGGATGTTTTTGCAGAGTATTGTCCCGATTGGACGGACGAGCAGTTCCGCGAGGCTGAAACCCTTGTTTCGGGCATTGAATATGCAACGCTCAATGCAATAGACGAAACCGTTCATCTTGAAACGCGTATAACGGGTGCGCTGGATACTATAATGATGATCTACAATGTGCCTGAAGAAATACGGAAAAGAAAAATCGAAAAAGCACTTGCGATGGATTACAGAAGTATGGGTAAACGTATTTTCAAAGAGTTCAGAGATTATGTTGACCTGCAGAATGCGGAATAATGGCTCCTTTGGCAAAGGAGGTTTTAATTAATACATATTAAATTTATCTTTATATACAAGGAGATCATTTTATGAAAAAGATCAACAAACTGATAAGTATATTGCTTTCTTTAACAATGCTTTTTGCAACAACATCTGCTGTTGCGTCTGCGACAGAATCGCTCGGTGTGGCGGTTATTTACACAAACGATGTTCACTGTGCTATTGACGACTATCCTGTCCTTGCCGCTTACAGGGCAGAGCTTATCGCACAAGGCAAAGAAGTTATTGTTGTAGATGCAGGTGATGCGATTCAGGGTGAGGTTATCGGAGCTCTTACCGAGGGCGAGGCGATAGTCGACATTATGAATGCGGTCGGCTATGATTATGCAGTTCCGGGCAACCACGAGTTTGATTACGGAATGGATGTGTTCCTTGATCTTGCTCAGAACAAGGCTCAGTATGAATACATAAGCTCGAATTTTTATAATCTTTCTTCAGTTTCTCCCATTTTTGCTCCTTATGCAATAGAGGATTTCGGTGCATATCAGGTGGCATTTGTCGGCATTTCAACACCCGAAACCATAACAAAATCCACTCCCGAATATTTTAAGGATGAGGGCGGCAATTTTATATACGGTTTTCCTGTATTTCCCGGAGGTATGACGAACGAAGATCTTTACAATAATGTTCAGGACAGCGTTGACTCTGCTGTTTCTGACGGTGCAGATATTGTTATCGCCGTGGGTCACACGGGCGAGGTTGAGACATCCGACGGTTGGAAAACATCCGACATTATCGCAAATACAAGCGGAATTGATTATTATATCGATGCTCATTCACACGAAACGGTTGAGGTAGAGGTGTATAAAAACGAAAATAATGAAGATGTTTACCGTACTTCGACAGGTTTTAAATTTAACAACTTCGGTGTCCTTACGATCAGCGGCAGCGAAGCAGATTTTGAACTCATAAATCCTGATTCGGTTGAAGTTGAAACGATGTCAGCCCAGGCACAGTCCGCCTATGATGCCGCTAAAGAAAAGGTTGACGGCTATAACGATGAAATAGCGTATCTTTACGACGAAATAGGAACCTCTGAAGCAAAGCTTACAACTTTTGATGATGACCAGAGTTGGGCTGTCCGCAAAAGAGAGACGAACACAGGTGATTTCGTTGCTGATGCTTACAGAGCTGTAACGGGTGCAGATGTCGCCATAGCAAACGGCGGAGGTATACGCAGTGAAATTGAAATCGGCAGCGTAACGAGAAAAATGCTTATGGACGTCAATGCTTTCAATAATGATATGTGTGTCCTTGAAGTTACCGGACAGCAGCTTGTTGATGTGCTTGAACACGGTGCTCGGGAGTGCCCCGAACCGTCAGGCGGATTTTTCCAGGTTTCAGGCGTGACATTTGAAATTCACACTTATAACGAGTCTCCTGTTATCTGTGATCAGCTTGATAATTTTATAAGTATCGACGAAACGATGCCTCGCAGGGTGCAGAAAGTCTGCGTTGGCGGAGTGCCTGTTGACCTTGAAAAAACATATACTCTTGCAGGAAGTGCCTATGTGCTTACACAAGGAGGCGACGGACTGACTATGCTCGAAGGTGCAACAGTTGTTCAGCAGGAGGGTTTGCCCTGCGACTCTGAAATGCTTCTAAAGTATTTCACGGAAATGCTCGACGGAAAGATATCTGCAGCACAGTACGGTCACCCCGGCGGTGACGGCAGAATAAAGCTTGTTGATACCCACACCCATATGTTTGACACGGATGAATGTGTCTGCGGAGCAAAAAAAGCTGACTACAGCGGTTACAATGAGGCATACTCACGTTTTCAGCAGACAGTTTCGGATAATGATCTGAATGATGCTGCGATAGAATACTTAAGAGAAAAGCAGCAGGAGATAATCGACGAGCATCTCGGTGGCAGTTGGCTCAGAAACAACTACAGCGAGGATGAGCAGTATATCCTTGACGGACTTGAAGAGGCTTTCAACGAAATGTGCGATGAATTAGAAGCAGGCATAGCTGACGGTACATATATCAAGCCTGATTTTACTGAAATCGAATCAAAAATCGAGCTGTTTGAAAAAACGCATACTGATGAAAAGTATAAGGATATCATCACAATCATAAAGGCGGAGCTTGAGTCAATCAAGGAGTCTGACCCTGATTCTGCTGCGGAAGTTGCAGATGAGATTGCTGCACTCGAAGAGAAGATGAACGGTGTGGATGCCTGTGAGCATATGTGTCACAGCGACCGTTGGCTTATAGGTATCGTCTGGAAACTGGTGAGATTCATCTTCAGAATATTTGATGTTCAGCAGTATTGTGATTGCGGAGTAACACATTATTAATCAGATGTGTAAAGCGAATAGTACTGTGTAGTCAAAAGTTTCGTGTAACGGACAAATGATCGCAGAAAACAACCCCGATGCATTTCGCATCGGGGTTTACTGTATTACTACAGAAGGTTATTTCAAAAGTTTTCAACTGTCTACAGTCTGAAGGTTGGATTCACCGTCCATCATACGGTTGATGAAGTTTCTATCGGAGGAATGGTCTGTGTGTCCGGTGTGCAACGGTTTGATCAGAAAAATTCAGAATGTATATTTTCACTATATTCTATTTAAGAATAGTGTTGCATTTATTAGACAGCAATGATATAATTATATATGCAATTTCCAAAAATTATTCGCAAATTATGAAAGTTGGAAACAGCCTTGAACAACATATACAAACACAGATGTATCTCATACATTAACTATTCTGAAATTAAAAATTAACGTAAACGGACAAAGCGTATGTTCTTTCATACGTTTTGTCCGTTTGTATTTAATTCAAATGATCCAAAAACGTTGTTTCAAAGGTCAAAAAAGCATTTTTTTAAAATTTTAAAAAATTTGAGTTATACTCAGCACATAAAATAATTTTATATCTTTTTGTGAAGAAACAGGAGGATTTCCAAAATGCCAGTTGAAAGAGTTATAGGTGTTGACTTCGGCACAAGCACTTCTATCGTTAAGACTAAAAGATTTGAAGTGCATGAAGTGAACGGCAGTAAGGTTTTTAACCCTGTCGGTGATAAATATCACACCAATAGTGTCACTTTCTCTTCTGACCCGAGAGCGTTGAGCTTCGTAAGAATAAACGAAGACGGAACGGTTGACTGCGGTATTGATGAAGAGATACCGGGTTCAAAGCTTTTCCGTGAGTTCAAGATGAATCTTGAGAGTGACAGCGTCGAAGAAAGTGAAAAGTCAAAAGAACTCACCCACGAGTATATGAAATATCTTTTCGAGAGATATTCTCACCAGGCAGAAGAGGGTGTACACGGTGAGAAGGATGATGAGATAAGCACGATAATCAGCTTCCCCGTTAAATGGAAAGATGAAACAAGAAAGTTTATGCTCCGTGCTGCAAAGGAAGCGGGATTTGAAAATGTGACCGCTATGGACGAGGCATCTGCGGCTTTGTATGCTGTCCTTTGCAGAAATATGGATAACATCAAGGATAAAAATTTATTGAATAAAAATAAAGAAAATACGATCCTGATCATTGATATGGGTGCAGGTACTACTGACCTTGCTGTGTGCAGATGTACCGTTGATTCAGACGGAAACAAGGTGAAGGCAGAGAATATCAAAAATGAGCTTGTTTTCTCCTGGCCGGACAGTAGTGTAAAACTTACTTTCGGCGGACGGGAAATCGATGAAAAACTCAAGGAATTTTTGCTTGACTATCTGGTCAAGTGTAATCTTCCGCAGGAAGCAGGAAGGAATTATCTGGAGCAGAACAGAGGCGTAAAGTCATGGAAAGAGGAGACTCTTTCTCCGAGTCTCAGAAAAGGAATTTCGGTGAAAAACTGTCCTCTTGTTGACGGATTGATGTTTTTTCCGGGAATAAAAAAAGAACCTTTCCCTGAGATCACAAGAGAGAGCTTTGAGAAAACAATAGAAGATAAGATTGAAGATTTCAAGACACTTGTGAATGGTTGCCTTGATAAGCTTGATGAAAACTGTGCGGTAGATATCGTAATCCTTACAGGCGGACACAGTAACTGGTACTTTGCAAAAGATCTTATAGACGGTACTATGCCGGGACTTGAGCATCCTGCCCTCAGTAAGGTACAGGCGGAAAAGGGCAGGGTGATGAATCTTGAGAATCCTCAGGAAACGGTTGCCTTGGGTATGGTTTACAGCAAACTGCCGTTTGATGTCATCGGCAAGACCGTTGTAGAGGAGCGTTATGAAGACAGAAATGTATATCAGAAGGATAATACTGACGAAAATTATCAGGAAATGCATGATGTGTCGGATGCAGCGGTGAATAATAAATATAATGTGAACGATGTTCTCACTTCAGCATTATCTTCATACCCTTTTCCGCCAAGTGCTGAGGCTCTGAGAAAAACTCTGAAGATTTCAGAAAACAAAACCATTTTCTTTGCACGGGATATTTCACCTGAAAGTGACGGTTCAGCGGGTACTATTATCTGCGAAGACGGTATTTTTTCTACATCTAATTCAGATTGTTATATCGCTAAAATTTCGTGGAAGTCTTTTGTTGCAGGCAATTTGATCAGGCAGGATTATTCCATAGTGTGTAATAACGGATATCTGTCAAACAGAGTTCACGGAAATTCCGATCAGGATGTCTTTGAAATTTTTGTTAATCTTCAGAAAAAGCTCATAGAAGAAAAAGTTGTAGCTTTGGATAAAAAGAAAAAAGCTACGGCAACCGAGAGCGACAGCTCGGATAAAATTGCAAACTATGAACCGGTAGCGGTAAGAGCGAAGGCATATATCGAAGCAAATATAGGACTGATATCGAAAAGTATATCAGGTAATGCTTCGGGACTTAAGCGTCACCTTAATGTTTTAGACGGAGAAAAATTCTATTTCTGGAAAGACACTACTATCTTTGAGAGCGGAAAAAACGGTTGGGTTATGACCGATAAAGCTTTTTATTGCCGTACGTTCTGGGAATATCCGATTCGTTTTGATTGGGAGTCTTTTGGAAATTTTGTATCTGTTACATACCTTGAAACAGATAATAAGATACAGCTGAATTTTAAAGGCGGAAGATACTACACCATATACTGTTCCGGTTATTTTAAGGATTTTCAGAAATTCTTTGTTGGCTTATATAAGTCGTTATCAAACAGATAAGTTGAATTAAATATTAAAAAAGGTAGGTTTTAAAAATGAGTTTAGAAGAAATGTTTGAAGATGTTGGCGAGTTTGTAGAAACTGTGGAAGATGTCATTGAAGACGTTGTGGATGAGATCGGTGATGTTTTGTTCGGTGAAGACGGTGATGATGTTGTCGCAATTAATGAGGGTGACGATTATCCCCCCGACCTGGTTCAGTACGGCAACGGTGGAGAGGAAATCCGCCTTAATCCTGACGGATCATTCAATGGTATTAAGCTTACTCCTGAGCAGCAGAAGTATTTTCAGGATATGACAGAAAGATTGAAAAAAGAGAATGCAGAGCTGCAGGATTTCATCCAGGATCAGAAGGAACGTAAGGCTATTAATAATGCACCTAAATATGGCGGAGTTTAATAATCTGCAAAAAACTTTCCAAAAACGTGTTTTTGAGGGTTAAAAACGCAATTTATGAAAAAAATTCGTAAAAACTGATATGATTAAGTCACAACAAAAACACAAACGGAGGATAACAAAATGAGTTACGAAGAAATTGAAAACGAAGCAATCGAAAAGGCAGAAGAAATCAAAGAAGCTGAAGAAATTAAAGAAGCTGATGATTTCCCGCCGGATTTTTCGGAGAAGGAAGAAGAGGAAAAGGAAGAAGAAAAGGAGTTCCCGCCCTCTTTCGGTAGCTTAGGAGAAACAGTTGAACACAGAGTAAAAAGACACGAGCTTGAATCAGACATAAAAAGAGGTCTTGAGATAGCGGCTGAAAATTCATTCAAAGAATTAAAAGAACTCGAAAAGAAAGAGGCAGAAAAATAATCTGTCGCAAAAGGAAGGAGATGAAACGATATGGCAAAAGAGAGAGATATCAGTTTCAACGATTTATTCAAAGGGATATCAGCAGAAGAATTAAAAATAGATAATCCTATAAAAGTGCCTGATAACCTTTATAAAGAGCTGCTTGACTGCAGCATGGAGAGAAGCTATCTCGACTACATATCGCAGAGAAAAAAGTTTCCCGAAGTTGAGGCTGAGTCGGCAAAGATCACATGGCTTCAGATGACACGTTTGCCTGTTCATCCTGAAAATGTCGACAGTTTTGATTTATTCAGCCGTTGGCAGGGTGTCCTGTCTTCACTTCATGCATGGGGTTACAGACTTCTCTTTTTACTCCAGAGAAAAAACGGAGAAACAAACCTTTACCTTGGCACGATGTCAAAAAATGTAGACTTTACTCCTGAAGATGCTATCGAGCAGATAAAGCAGGCGACATCAGGCAGTATGCCGGGTGTAGAACTCTTACCCGTGAGTCAGGAAGATGCTTTTACAAAAATTCATACCACGATGGGCAGCTACAACACAATGGGTGCCGTAACGGGACTTCCTTCCTTCTCGGACGGACAGTCTCCCGGAGTGCTTCAGACACTTGACTCTCTTGCCTTTGGCATAAAGGGTGCACGAAACGATGACAGACCGTACTCGCTTCTCGTTATTTCGGATCCTATCAACGACGCTGAAACTAACGAAATCATCAATAAGATGAGAGAACTTGCCAGTCAGATCCATTCTGATGTCAGCCGTACGGTAAATCAGAATCATTCAAAGAGTGAGAGTAAGCAGAAGGGTCTTAACCAGTATGCGGCGGCAAATGTCGGCACGGCTCTGGCAGGTGTGGCTTCAGCAGGTTTAAGTATACTTCCGATTGTCGGACCGCTTTTCTCTACGATCGGACCGAGTGTTGCGAACCTCGTCGGAAGTGCCGTAGGTGTAGGCTTAGGTAATCTTAATAAAAATGTTCAGGAGAGCTTCTCTCTATCAATCAATACAACATATCTTGATAAGTTTGCAGAGTATGCGGAAGAACTCACTAAAATGCATATCGAGAGAATGAAGCAGGGCAGAAATCTCGGCTACTGGAATGTAGGCGTATATATATTCGGCCAGAACCGTAAGGATGTCGCTACAGTCGGCGGAATGCTCAGATCGATTTATGCAGGAAAAGAAAGCTACATCGAGCCTATAAGAGTACATCTCCTTGACGAAAAGTCAGGTGCTATCGACATAGTAAGAAATCATTTCAGGATGATACCTCTTTACAATCAGGAGGCTCCTGATATGAATGAAAATGTGCCGTGGCACGTTTTCGGCAAACATTATCAGTATCTCAGTACGCCGATGAATACAAAGGAACTTGCACTTACAACCTCACTTCCGAAAAGAGATGTTCCGGGAATCAGATTTGTTAAAACGGCTGTAAGATTTGCCAACAATCCGCCTGTTGTATCCGGTGATAAGGATGACATAATCTGTCTTGGAAATCTTGTCGACACAGGCGTCGATCAGAAAGCGGAGTATGATGTGAATCTTAACGACTTTGTTAGACACGCACTTGTATGCGGCAGTACAGGTTCAGGTAAGAGCTATACCTGTAAGAGAATTCTCGGTGAAATGCTGAAAAAGAAGATCCCTATTCTCGTCATCGAACCCGCAAAGGACGACTATGTACGTTGGGCACTTGAGATGAATGAGCATCTTCCCGAAGATATGCAGTTCCGGATCTTTATGCCGGGTTGCGATGAATTTGAAGGACACAAGCTTCCGCAGCTTAAGATCAATCCTTTCCAACCTGCAGCTGTAGAGGGTGCAAAGGTTGATATGACATCACGCTGTGAAAACCTTGTAGCACTTCTGAATGCAAGTTTACCGACGAGTGATATTTTACCTGTCCTTGTGGATGAAACGGTATATTCGCTTTATCTCGGCTGCTACAAAGAGGAGTTCTTTTCAGGTAAACCTATGTCTCAGCAGAGCAGATATCCTTCACTTGCACATATGACGGATATGGCAAAGTATGTGCTTTCCAAAAAGCACTATGAGCCGAAAGTAAAAGACAATCTTATGGCTTGTCTTCAGACCAGATTCCAGTACCTTACAAGAGGTACAAGAGGACAGTTGCTGAATGTTGATTTCTCTACGGATTATTCCGAACTTTTCGACAGACCTACAATCATCAATATAAGCAATATTTCCGCAGCGAAAGATAAGGCTCTTATAATGTCAGTACTTATGCTCAGCCTTTATGAATACAGAAAGTCAAAGTTTGCAAATGACGAAGAGTACAGAAAATTGGCTTCACAAAACAAGCTGCTGCATATGACTCTTGTAGAAGAGGCACACAATCTCCTTCTAAAGCCTGAAGGAAAGGCATCAGGAACGGGTGATCCGCAGAGCGTTGTAGCGGATCTGTTTACCACGATGCTTTCTGAAATCAGAAGCTACGGCCAGGGCATTATGATCGTCGATCAGGTCCCCACGAGATTGATCCCTGATGCGGTTAAGAACACTAACTATAAGATCGTTCACAGACTGACTGCTCCTGATGACTGTGAGATTATGAGTTCAAGCCTTGCACTGCGTGAAGATCAGAAGTCTCTCATCCCGGCACTTCAGCAGGGATATGCGATAGTTTGCGGTGACCGTGATGATGCGGCAGCCTGGTTGCATCTGAAAAAATCTGATGTATGTTGAGGTGTGAGTTATGGCTACAAATAAAATCGGAATTATTTTGATTGTTGTTATAGCAGTAGTTGTTTTAGTCGTTCTGGCAGCAGCTGTGGCGATAGTAATTGCAGTAAAAGCAAAAAAGAAAAAGAAGGAACAGTCAGACAGTGTCGGACAGAGACCTCCTGTCATGCAGCAGCCTCCCGTTATGCAGAGGCAGCCTGTCATGCAGCAGCCTCCCGTTATGCAGAGACAGCCTGTCATGCAGCAGCCGCCTGTAGCAGAAAGAAAACCGATAGCGGAGGAAAAGGTGACTGTCGACGGAAGAATCAGTATTATAGCCGACGGTATCAGAAAAAATGCAGATTCTTTTGACGGACTTTATGAAGGTGTTTTCCGCAGGGCGAATAATATGGAAAAAGCTGATGACGATGCTTTAAAAGAGTGGGCTGTACGTATCAGTAATATGTACGCAAACGACGAGTTTAAAAAGGCTTTTGAAGAAACATTTGACCTGAATGGAGCAAACCTCATTCCTCAGGCGATGAAACTTCTGAATTGCATAGAACTTGCCGGTGTTAAAAGATCCGTAGAAACATCACACACTTTCGGACCCGGATCATCTAAAAAATATATCTGTCTGGGCAGCGGAGTTTTCCCGGACGGTACAGAGTGTACGGTAGTAAAACCGTATTGGTTTACACAATCAAAAGTTGTCGAGCAGGGTTGTGTAATAGGAAAGGTAGGATAAATCATGTTTGAAGATTTTGAACAGCAGAACGGTTTTGAGTCAGAGGAACCGACCAATATCATAGAAAAGATTTTTGATGGAATTGAAGATTTTTTCGGTATTTCAGATTCAGATGAAGCTACACCCGAAGATATGTTTGAGTATCTTGAAAGCATCGACCCTAATTATACATACGAAAAGGTTGAATTGCCTAACGGTGTTATAAGAGAAAGTGTAGTCTGGGAATCAACAAGCGATGTGGGTAACGATGCATACAGTCTTTATAATATCGAAGAAGCTACAGATGCCTGGCACGTGCAGGAATATAGCGATTCATGTGCAGTAGCCTGTCAGGAATTCATCCTTGAAGAATACACAGGCAAGGAGTTTGACGAGGAAGATCTCGTTATCTGTGCTGTGGAAAATGGCTGGATCGACGAAGTGAACGGCGGTACTCCTCTCGAGGATGTAGGTAAGGTGCTTGAGTATCACGGCATTGACACTACGACAGACTATGATGCTGATTTCCAGGACCTTGAAAATGCTCTGAATAACGGTGACCGTGCTATTGTCGCCGTATACAATATGGGTCTTGATAATGATTACGAAGGATTTTATCCGGCATGGAGTGCAAATCATGCTGTCGAGGTTATCGGAATTGACAAAAGCAATCCTGCTGATGTCAAGGTTATCGTAAATGATCCGGGCGTAGAAGACGGTTGCGGTAAGGTAATTGACTATGATGTTTTCATGAATGCATGGAACACCTCAGACGGATTTATGATGGTAGCGGACAGACCGTAAGGAGGATTTGAAATGAAAATTAATGAATACTTGAAAAAGCTACACGGTACACCCGTATTCAGAAATATTCTGCCGATGACCCAGGGCGCACTCTATCCGATGTTTTCAGTCGAAAATGATAAGCTCTGTGCACATTTCCTGACACATAAAACGGATATGACAAAAGACGGAATCAAGGCTTATTTTCCTGAGTTCTATATGACTTTCACTTATCCGGATTGCAGACTTGTAAAGTTTGAAAGACTTGCGTTCAATTCCGCATTCACACAAGATGATCTGAATTCTTTTGAGATAGTGGCAAAACCGACAAAAGAAGAGGCAGAATTAAGACACGGAGAGATCAGTGCGGCACTTGAACTTGCAGAAAAAATACTCGCAGAGTGGGATGAAAATAAATCAGCAGATGTCAGCGAATACAATTCGGTATACTACAAAATCCTGACCGAAAAGCAAAGAGAAGTATTTAAAAAGCTTTGATGGTGATATGATATGATTGTTGATAAATTTGACTTTGTGGTTTTTGAAAAAAATCCTGATATATACGATGCGATACGAAAGGCGATTGTTGCATACTCTATCAAAAACAATGTTGAGGCAGATATTTTCTGGTTCAGTCAGGAAAGTCAGTTGAGTGAGTTGGCAACGGTTGCCAGAACGGTTCATATTGCGTTTATCAATGCTGATTATGAAATGTACTCACTTACGGCAGGAAAAACTGTTTTTAAGGAAGATGAGGGTGTCCTGATTATTTTTTACGGAAAAAACTCTCAGAGTCTGAAACCGTACTTCAGAGCAAGGCCTATTGCATATCTCGATTTTGAAGAGGAGTCTTTTGAGAGCCTGATGGATGAAATGTACGCTGTGCTCAATGAGCGTAAAAAAGTTTTCACGTGGACGAATAAGAATGTACGTATATTTATTCCGTACAGCAGAATCATCTATATGCAGAGTTACAAGGGCTATGTTGATGTTTACACTACCGATTCAAAGCAGTATCACATTCTCGGCAAACTTGATGCGGTAGAAGAAAAGCTCCGGGATGAGAGATTCCTTCGTATACATAAGAGTACGGTGGTCAATATCAATCATATCCGATCCATGGATCGTACGAATAAATGCTGCATTATGTCAAATGATGACAAGGTTTATATCAGCAAGGCATATTACAAGACTGTAAGCGGTGTGCTTTGCGAGTGACAAATGATAATGTCGAAATATTAAAATTTATATCCTACCGTTTTTGAAATGGTAGGATATATTAATCTTTATAAGTTAACTTCAGTAAAATTTCTGATTTGCACAGATGAAGGAGTGAAATGATATGAAGTTTATAAACACAGAGTATTTAAAAAGTGCTATGCTCGGTCTGATCGTTGCCGATGCACTTGGTGTACCGTTTGAGTTCAAGAACCGTGGCACTTTCAGGGTTGCCGGTATGACAGGTTACGGTACACATAACCAACCCGTCGGCACTTGGTCTGATGACAGTTCGATGACGTTGGCGACACTTGACAGTATGATCAGAACCGAAAAGCTTAACTGTGATGATATTATGGAACGTTTTACAGGGTGGTTTGATGACGGTACATATTGCCCTTACGGAGAATGCTTTGATATAGGTCATACTACCCTGACAGCTATCGGAAAGTATAAAAGCGGATATTCAGCTACCCGTTGCGGCGGTAAAGGCTTTAAGGATAACGGAAACGGATCGCTTATGAGAATTCTGCCGATTGCATTTGTCGAGCATACGGTTGACGACATCCTTGACTTATCTTCCCTGACACACGCACACGAGATATCTCTGATGTCGTGCAGACTTTATGTTCAGATTGCGGAAAATCTTATGAGCGGAATGTCGAAAGAAGATGCGATCACTCATCTCAGATGCTGTGTCGATGAGTGTGAAAATATACCCAAGATGAAAGATTATCCTCAAGAGCAAATCAAAAGCTCAGGCTACGTAATTGACTCTTTTGAAGCGGCGGTATGGAGTTTTGTTAATTCAGAAAGTTACAGAGAGTGTGTTATTAAGGCTGTTGAGCTCGGTGATGATACGGATACTGTAGCGGCTATCGCAGGTGGGCTTGCAGGTATTTATTACGGCATAGGCGGAGAGAAGGGAATACCCGAAGAGTGGATCGATACCCTTGCAAGAAAAGACTGGATCATGGAAATGCTTGACAAGGCCTGTGAATGATATAAATATTCTGATTTGCGGTGAATCAGGCTTATTGAAAATTAAAAAGAAAAGTGATATTATTCTAAATGAAAAGAATATCATAGGGAGGCGGAACCGGTTAGCTTCCCATGAGATAATGCAAGAGGTGTCTTTATGCTTTTAAAAATAGTTTCAATTATCGCTTCGGTAATTATGCTGTTTACGTCATCGTCGGCACTTCCTCAGAAAGGTGAGGTGCTTACTGAAAAACTTGAGAATTTAAGTGAAAGCAGGACAGCAGACGAAATTGAAGGTGTGGCAGGGACGAAATTTTACATCCAACGTCCGAAAGAAGAAAAGCTCAACGAAGTCAATGCCTCAGCTTTCGGGCTATCGCAGGAAAATGAGGATAATTTTGAGGCGTTTCAGAGTGCACTCAATTACTGTGCACAGCATCCTCGGACTAAGCTCGTCATTGATAAAGGTACATATTATTTCAGAAGCCTGAACAGTCTTGATATGTACAACTGCAAAGATCTGCTGATTGAAGGATCAGACGCCACCTTCATCTTCTCCTCAACGGGATATAAAATTTTTGTCAGAAACAGCGACTGTGTGGAAATACGTAATCTTAATTTTGACTGGAACTGGGCGGAAAGCCCTCTTGCCTCGGCAGTAACTGTAAAAAACAGTAACCCCGATACCAATACAATCGATCTTGTATTCAGAGATGCAGAAAACTGTAACGAAGACTGCAGACTTATGGCGATTACTCAGTGCGACCCCGAAACATTCACATTCGGAGCGAAGTATTCGTCAAAAGAAAACTACCTTTATCAGGATACGACAAGCATAGTTTCCTGCGAAAAGATTGTCGAGGATACTCTTCGCATAGTTCACAACGGCTGTATGGACAGCTTTGAAGACGGTGAAACGTATATCCTCAGACACTACGTTTATGACGGTACGGTTTTTAACCTTAGAGAGGACAGCAAAAATCTGACTTTTGACGATGTCAATATCTACGGCAGCGCAGGAATGGCATATATCTGCGAGGATAATGCCTCACATTTCCAGATTATAAACAGTTTTATCGGAGTCAATCCTGAATATAAAGACAAGCGTTGCGTTTCGATGACTGCAGATGCAATTCATATCGTTAATACCGACGGTTGTTTCAATATTTCAGGTTGCGATATAAGCGGAATGGGCGATGATGCAATCAATGTTCATGACGGACTCGGATACGTTTCTGCCGTAAACGGAAATACGCTTACGCTTATCGCATCTGCGATGAGGCTGAGAGAAGGGGATATCCTTGCTTTCAAAAACGGTCGTTTTGAAAATACGGATGCCGTGGCAAAAATAGCTTCGGTCAGAGATATTGACTGGATAACGAAAGAAGTAGTTGTCGAAAAATTACCCGAAAGCGTGACTGAAGGCTGGACGGCTTATAATACTGAGTGCAACAGCGGCAATTATGTCATCAGAAACAACTATTTCCACGAAAACAGAGCGAGAGGTCTGCTTCTTCAGTCCTCAAACGGACTTTGTGAGAACAACCGTTTTTATAAAACAATGGCTCAGGCCATTAAGGTCGTTATGGACATCGAGCCGACACTCTGGCAGGAGGGAACAGGTGTTGACAATCTCGTAATCCGTAATAACACATTTGAAAAGTGCAATTACAGCGATTGGGGAACGGTGATTGAAATCGGCACAAATATTGCAGGAAGGCCTGCCGAAACAGCTGTCTTTACAAACGTTGAAATCACTTCGAATACATTTACGGATATTCCGTCGATCCTTCTTAGAGTAAACAATGTCAACGGACTTGTCGTGAGTGACAATACCGTTGATACGGGTAATTTCTTTGACTCCGCCACAAATCAGGGCAGGATGGAGTTCGGAAAATTCTGCTCGAATGTTACATATTCGGACAACAATTTTGTAAACAGCGGATTTTTAAGGTTCAAAGAGGCTGCCGTAGCTGAAAATATTTCTGTGTGGGCACAGATAAACTCTCAGCTCTGAGCTTAAAGCTTTTTGTTTTTGCTCATTAACAAAATTTCAACTGCAAGGAGAATTACTATGTATATAATCAATCAGCTTACCGCACTTATTTTATCAATTCTTTTTACGCTCGGCTCATATGTACCTGAGAGCTTTGCAATTGCCAATGTTCCCGAAAAACCTGCCGACGGCGTAAGAATAGTATCGTTCAATGTCCGTTGCAAAGACGATACCTTCGGCTCGGTCAAGGGCAGAAGTCAGCTCATCTGTTCAGCTCTTGAGCAGTATGCTCCGGATTCATTCGGTGTTCAGGAAGCGACTGCAGAGTGGTTGGAAATTCTAAGCGAAAATCTGACTGACTACGATTGTGTAAGTAAGATGCGTGACGGCAAGGAAAGTTCGGAAGCATCAGCTGTTTTTTACCTCAAGGATAAGTACAGCCTTATGGACAGCGGTACTATCTGGCTGTCTGACACTCCCGAAGAGTTTGCTTCGAAATTTACTTTGTCATTCTGCCCGAGAATTGCTACATGGGTGACCTTGCAGAACAAGGCAACAGGTGAGATTTACACTCATATAAACACACACCTTGACCATGTACTTGAGTCTGTACGTGTTAAGCAGATAAATGTACTCAAAGTTAAAATTGAGGAGCTTAAAGCCAAGGGCTATCCCGTAGTGTGCACAGGCGACTTCAACACCAAAGAGGGAGCAGATGCCTATAATGAGATGAAACCGTGTCTTAATGATGCGAAGTATCTCGCAGTCAATTCGGATGACGGTGCAACTTTCATTAATTACGGCAAAAATATTTTTGAGACAAGACCGATTGACTTCGTTTTTGTATCTGAAGGAACTGAGGTTGAAAACTATAAAATCATCGACGAAAAAATCGGTGATATGTACCTTTCAGACCACGCAGCGATCTGTGCGGATGTGATATTCTGATAAAAGTATGAATGGGACTGTAAGCATGTTACAGTCCCATTTTTCAGTATGATCAGCTTTTGGTATAAACGAGCTCGTAGTGCTCTCCGTCGAGAATGTTAATTCCGTCGACTCCTGTTGCGGAGGACTCTCCGTCTTTGCTTACTGCCCAGTACGCCTGATTAATGTCGTAATCGGCAAGGATTCCGTTTACGGTTTTTACGTAAAGACCGTACGGTCCGTTTTCGCCCTCAATGAGATTATGTTCTAAAAGTGCATCACCGAGGATGTCTTTGTCTGTGTGAATGGTAAATGTCACGGACTGATCCTCTGCCTTTACCTCTACCTGAACCGTTTTGGCTCCACTGCCGAACTCGGCATCTTTAAGGTAAGTTGCACTTTCCCATACGCCTGTTGCTTCATTTTTTTCTGAACAAGCAGCAAAGCTGAACACAAATAAAGCAGCGAGAAGGATGGCGGCGATTGATTTGATTGTTTTTTTCATTGTAAAAATCCTTTCTTTTGTTTTTCACAAAAAGGATAAAATAAAAGCACTCTCCTGAGAGAGTGCGAAGAAACGACAAGAAAGATACTCCGACAGTATCCTGAAAATCATACCTTCATCTCTCCCTTCGCCCAAGAGACTTTTACGAGGCACAGAACGATAAGCATTCCGACTTGAGAAATCAAATTTCAGTTACGGTAATGGCTGTTGCCGCAGAATTTCACTGCAATTTCCTTATCCCCGAACACAATGGCTAAATATGTCCGGTCACCGCGAAGCGGTTGAACTGTGTTTATTCTTTTGTGCGAGTATATTATAGCAGAAAAATTTTAAGATTGCAACAAAAAGCAGCACAATTGAACTGCCCCAAATTGTGCAGACAGTATAAAAAAGCACCTAATGGTAGATAAAATTAAAAATTAAGCAACAAACTGATTTCGTTTT
>JAGBFD010000008.1 GCA_017936645.1 Clostridia bacterium | reverse complement strand
TGTCTTTTCTTCTGATCCAGAACAAATACTGTCTCGTGTAGAATCAAGAAATGATATTGTAACAAAAATTCTTCAGTTACCTTTATTGGGCAAATATAAACTTTCCGAAAAAATCCGAACTAACAAAGAGCTTGCATCTTTTATTATTAGAGTAAGGGATTTATCTAAAAAACCACATACACCAATGGATTATTCAAATGTAACATTAGCTTATGCCGCCAATGTTGATGAAGCCAAAACAATTATTGAGTATTATAAAACCTTGGGATATGTTTTTATTAACTATTCCAAATCAAATTATCAATACAGTCCTTACTCGCAATATGAGGAGGATTACGATACTCACCATGTTATCGGACAGGAGTTTGATAACATTTTGATGCTAATGGATAAATCATTTTATTATGATAAAGAAGGTAAGTTGAGAGGAAAAAGCCATCCAAACCCTGACTATTTATATCCAAATTTATTCTATCAAGGAATTACACGTGTAAGAGAAAAAATTGCGTTAGTGGTCGTAGACGCTCCTGAACTTTTCGAAAAGATATCAACAATCATCATTTAAAAACAAGAATGAGGTGAATTATGAGTAATATCAATGACATTAACTATGATAGTTGGAAAGAAGAATTAATATCCGAATTAATCACTAGTATAATTGGTACAAACATACAAAAACAAAAAGCTTATGAAGAAGTTGGTCGATATTATATGTGTTATGCTCCTATCTCTCTTTATAAGTACTATAGTGACCAACAGTTAGATTGGAATACCGTGGAAAATAATAAAATGTGGTATTCAGCCGCCTGTAATTTCAACGATGTTTTTGACTGTGACATTTATATAGACGAAGAAAAAATTCTAAATAGCATGTTGTTGATAGCAACTAATAATAAAGGTGCTCGCCGTGGCAGTCAAATATGGCTACAACTAAAGCAAGCGCTCTCAAAAGAACTGCCGTCACTAGAGGAAACACTAAACTCCTTGAAATCAACTATGGGTATTTCTTGTTTAAGCGAAATTAACGATTCTTTACTAATGTGGGCACATTATGCAAACAACCACAAAGGCATATGTGTTGAATATAATTTAATGGAAATTAATAAAAAACTAGGCTTCTCTCCGGTTCCCATAATATATTCAGAAAACAAGGTAGCATTTAACACTTTTAGTCAAGATTTTAGTGATGATGATGCAACCACAGTACTTATTAAAAGTATCACTTCTAAATCTCCGGAATGGAGTTACGAGAAAGAATGGCGAATAATTCGGGATAATGCCGCTTGCGGTAACAATTGGAATGATGTAACAAAAGGCGCTCTTCTTGATATGATTCAACCAAGCTCAATTATTTTGGGTTGTATGGCTACACCTGAATTCGAAAACGTTGTACATGAACACTGTAAAGCTAACCATATCAATCTATACAAAATGGAAAAAGACAAATCTTGTTATAACTTGACTAAAAAAACAATTTTCGAGTTTAAAAAGTAAAGTCATTTGTTTTCAGCTACACCAACCGATAATAGCTAAAGCTGATAAAAACATAACAAATTAAATAAAAAAGATAATCCTGAAAAGCTGTTTTGGCTTTTCGGGATCTTATATTTAAGTGATGGAATACGTATAAATTAATAAAGCGCAACATAAAAATCGCGAAAAATCATATAATGCGCACCTTAACATTTAAATATATTGCATCCAAAAATTAATTTTAATCCACTTTTATTCATAGTATACTTACAATCTTTTCCGTATAAAATTGATTTTTCTCGCAAAAACAGGTAATTTTACAAAACTATACCACATTGAACTTTACCGCTTTAAAGTGTTGACATTTAGTTTTTTATATGGTACAATCCATTTGGAATCGTGAAATACATATTTTCAGGCTGGTGGGGTTGGTTTTCGGCCCGGTAAAAGTGTCGATGATACTGAAAGTACAGTATCAAGTGGTCAAAAGCGGTCTTTTTGCCCTTCCCCGACTTTTAAAAAAGCTTGATTTTACGCGGTTTTATAAAATTAAAAATAACGAACTTAAGTGAGTGGGAATAATAGCAAAAAGATTAAACGGCTTGGAAGTAAAATTCCGAGCCGTTTGTTTTATCCGTTATAACATCTTGTTTTCAAAAAGATATGTTTACCTTTGTTTTCGACAATAGTTGAGCCTCATAAATCAGTTTTTATCTCTTTTTATAAACAACCAATTCGGGGTTTTCTCCGTTTTCTTCATAAGTGCAGACGAGAAGAAAATCCATATTACCGATAATTCCGAAGCATCTGTCCGTACCAAATTCACATTCAAGCTGATTTCCCAGATATGTTGCTCCGTCGTCAAGGAACTTCACTTTTTTACCGTTTGGCAGAGTGTACTCCAGATTAACATAACCGCCAACGAGAGCATTAAGTTTTTCAACTTTCGGCATTCCTTCAATATTAAGAGCATTAAATTCTTCTATGAGCTTAGCTTTGAATTCTTCAAATTTCTCTTCACCGTCAAGATTTTTATACTGCTTCCAATAATCAAGCTTCGGGAGCATATCTTTCAGATATTCACGCACCTGTTCGGGTGTAAAATTTTCATTCGCCATATGGTTCACGCAGACATCAATCAAATCATCCATATTGTGATACATATATTCACCGTCAGCATAGCACCATTTGCAATATTCTTCATTGAAAATGCCGTCTTTCTCTTTGCTGATGTTTCCATCTTCAAGCGGCATACCGCAGCATTGACAGATAAGCTGTCTCGGCGAACCTAAAAGTGTATTGATAGAAACATCAAACACTTTGGAAAGTAGCTTGAGTGTTTCCGTATTCGGTACAGTATCTCCGTTTTCCCAACGAGACACCGCCTGACGGGTTACAAAAACTTTTTCAGCAAGTTCATCCTGAGACAAACCCTTTTTCATTCTGAGTTCATGTATAATATCCTTTGTTTCCATAAAATTTCACCTCGAATATTATTGTATCACCGTGACAGTTTTAAAACAAGCAACTGTCTGTTGCACGCATCATAAATTATCAGTCTTTCTTTTATAATCAATTCCTGCACATTTAGCTTGACCGCATAAATCCTTTGTCTGTAATTTATACTTTTTACCGTCTTTGATGAAATGTGTACCGCACTGTCTGAATTCAAAACTGACATTTTTTCTGATACACTGCTCACGGATGCTGAGTACCCAGGCATAATCAAGAGGTCTTGCAAATTTATCCGACTCACCGCCTACTACAACGAGTTCTATGCCGTCAAGATAATTTTCAATATTCATTTCTTCAAGCAAAGGCTGAGCTGTAATGCATTTATGCTTTATAGGCAAACTTTTGAACACCGACAGCTTTTTATCCGCATTCTTTTGATTTTCAACGGTACAGCAAACAACTACATTTTCGTATCCGTCACCCCAATCATCGGGTATGCAAGCAGCAAATCTTTCAATGCGTTTTGTGAGAAAAAGAAATGTACAGTCCTGTCGCTCTTTTATCATAGACCAACATTCATTTCGCCATTCGTCTGCTTCCTCAATAAGAAAATCAGTTGAAAAACACATATAGACCATACCGCTTTTCATTTTGTAGTTGCCGTTTTTCAGCTTCTCGATAGGCTTACAAAAATCTTTTGTTTTAACGATTTCACTTGTATCAATGCCGCGTTTGGCATCACCTTTGTGAATATAGCAATGCAGACATCCGTCACTGCATTTTTTACAACCTCGCCAAGGATTCCATTCAGCCATAGCACCCACTTCTCCGAATTCTGATTAATCATTCGGGTTTATTATATCATATCGATGCAGATAATCAAAGAAAATAATCAGCTCGAACGGGTTCAGCGAAGGAATAACATCTGCCAACGTGCAACCAAAGAAGAGATTACTTTGATTTTTAAAATTGTAAAGAGCACTTACCGAACAGTAAGTGCTCTTTATTTTTAGCAATATCTTATTTTGCTTTTGATGCAATTTTTTCGTTTTCCTTATGACGTTCAGCACGCATCTCTTCAAGGTCTTTATACATCTGTTCCTTTCTCTCGCCCTCGACGTTATACAAAGTCTTGAGGATAATAGCCTTGAGTACATTACTCAGAGTGTAACCGAAGAGAAGGAATCCGAGAATCCACAGGCAGGTGTTCATATAGTCCGGTTTTGCCTGCATTGTTTCTACAAGGTTACCTTTGCTCGATGACTCATATCCTACCCATGCAATCATAAACGGTATGATCATTTCTCTTGCGTAGTTGATCGCTGTATTGATCCAACCGGGAATAACGCCTTGGATAGCTTCAATACGGTCACCCGTCTGCCATTCAAGATAGTCATAATACTCGACATTGAAATGAGAGTTTGAAAGCTCCTGAACACCTATACCAACACCGAAAAGGAAATAGAAAGCATAGAAGAACACACTATTCCAACCTTCGAAGAACATAAGTCCCATCTTAGCCTCTACAATACAGATCGTAAACAGGATTCCTGCAGAAACAAGCGAATACGGTCCGCAGAATTTAAGAAGCTTAGTCGGCTCATATTTCTTGGAAAGCTTTGTTGTTATAAGGTTACCCACAACGGTACCGACCGCTGTCGGAAGTGTAAGAAGAAGATTCTTTGAAGAACCTACGGTAATCGCCGCAAGGTATGTAGACATCTTGCCGAGCATCGCAAAGTTATTTACCCACTGGATATACTGATATGCACGGTAGTTTCTGTGCTTGAAAAGGGTAAAAAGCGTCTTGGAAATCTTGACCTTTTCCTTCCTCGGAAGCTCAATTCGTTCCTTGCAGAAAAGACCGCACATAAGATTGCCGAAGAGTGTAACCGCACCTGCAACGATACCGAGTGTCATATACATCTTATTCTTATCGTCACTGAAAAGTCCGTAAACAAATGTTGCGATATAAGCTCCGCCGTAACCGATATAGTATGACAGCTGCCATATGGTCGCAACAGTTTTCTTTTCCTTAGGATTAGGAGAGATAACCTGTGCCACATTCTGACCGAGGTTGTTGAACGCATTGAATACTGTCTGACAGCAGGCTATACCGTAACGGAAAAGTGTCATTTGCTCGACAGTCCAGCCCTTCGGAACATAGAAATAAAATACTGTGAGCATAAATATTGGGACAAGGCAGATGATGTACCATTGACGGTATCTGCCCCAACGGGTTTTCCACTTCTGCACGACAGTAGCAGATACAAGACCTACAACGATTCCGAGGACAGTCGTAAGAGTCGTCTGTACTGCAAGAATACTTGCGATTTCATCTGATCCTACACCTGCAGGACCGTAGTACAGCTCGTGAAGGAATGCCGCAGCGAGAGTACCTGTAAGTGTTGTTCCGAACATACCGCCTATACGTGCGAGCATCAGGCAGACATATTCAAATTTTGTTATGTGTTTTCCGAGTTCCGGTGAAAGAGCATTGTCCGGAGCCTTAACTGCAGAATCCGTCTTCTTTTTTGACATCTTATCATCTCCTTTGTTCTTAATTCAACATTACCACGAGTTTCAAAAAAATACAAGTATTCTTTTTTGAAAATCACTATACTTTTGAAAAGTTTCTATTAAAATACATCCGGATTTCCTTCATCTTACCCTATTATATGTATGGTCATATTTATTTTGTTTTTTATTATAAAAAGGCATTATATTTTTTGTTCTTTATGCTGTATTGCTTTCACCCCTTTAAAGCGATATAATGTATATATGTTTGTGTGTGAAACCGTGTGCAGTTTAGGTTTCATCCACTGGAAGGACGTGTTAAAAATGATTGTTACGACCATAAGCAGAGGTCATATAAATACTATCTCTCTGCCTGAAAAAGTGAAAGGTCAGTTCTGGCTTCATGAAAACTCAAACGGGAAGCAAGAACGCCTTGTCAGCATAGAAGCCATTAACGAAGAGTGGGTTATCAAATCCACACGCTATGTTAAGCTTCTTGATGCTCACAGTACGCCTATCAAGAGCTGTGTTATCTCTCCTCTGAAAGTATATGCACTCAGTAAATCTGACGGTGAAAAACTTTTTGTTTTCGTTGAACCCATTACAGAAAACCGTCAGATATTTACAAAGTATCTGGTCAGAGGCGATGTCGACCTTACCATAGGACGTGCAAGTTCAAACGATATCTGCTACAGCAACCAGGTAGTATCCTCCAAGCACGCTACCCTTTCCTGCCGTTCAGGAAAATGGCATATAACGGACAGCACCAGTGCTAACGGTACTTTCGTAAACGGCAGACGTGTCACAAACGCTGCCCTGAAGATGGGTGACACGATATACATTATGGGTATGCGTATAGTCATCGGCAAAAACCTCATCGCAATAAACAACCCTGATGAACAGGTAAGCGTTTCAGGAAAGCTTCATGAGTTTGTAAATCAGCCTGTAAACCCCATCGATGACGAGGAAGAATACGAGCTTGCCGAAAAGGATTATTTTTACCGTTCACCCCGCTTCAAGAGAGATATTGAAACAGCACAGTTCAAGATCGACTCTCCCCCCTCAAGCCCGATTAGTGATGAACTGCCGTGGCCGTTGGTATTCGGCTCATCTCTTGCAATGGGTATGATGTCAATCGCTACTCTTTCAAATGCTATCGTTAACGATAACATCATGTCAATGATAATGGCAATGAGTATGTTGTTCGGTTCACTTCTTATACCTGTTGCAACAAAATTGTATGAAAAAAAACGTCGTCACAAAAAAGAGGAGCTCAGACAGAGAAAATACAGAGAATACCTGAATAAGGTTGCTGTACAGATAAATGAAGCCTGTCAGCTTCAGCAGGAAATCCTGAATGAAACTCACGTTACAGTTCAGAACTGTGAGTCACGTATACTTAATACACAACGTAATCTCTGGGAAAGAGGTCTTCATCAGAACGACTTTTTAAAAGTCCGAATCGGTAACGGTAACGGTAAACTTGATGCGGAAATTTCATATTCTGAACGTAAGTTCACATTAGAAGACGATAATCTTCAGGAAGAACTCTACAATCTCTGTGAAAGAGATAAACCCCTTTACAATATTCCTATCACCTACTCCCTTTTCGACAATTTCGTTTCAGGTGTAATCGGAAACAGACGTCAGGTAATAGAGTTTGCCAAAGGTATGATTATCCAGCTTTCGGCTTTGTACAGCTATGACGAAGTAAAGTTTGTATTTCTTTATGATAAAGAGGAAGAGTCCGATTTCGAGTTTGTGAAATGGCTTCCTCATGTATGGGACGACGACAACACCTTCCGTTTCATTGCAACCGATACCAATGAAATCAAAGAAGTTTCAGCTTACTTTGAAAAGGTCATCGAAACCCGTGACCATATCAATCAGACTGATATGGAAGACGTCACGCCGTACTATATCTTTTTCTCAATGAGCAAAACTCTGGGAGCCAGAGCTGAAATGATAAAAAAAGTTCTGGCTAAGAAAGAAAATATTCATATGAGCGTTGTCACATTTTATGACGAACTCAAAAACCTTCCCAAAGAGTGTTCTATGGTAGTTGAACTCTGCGGAACTTACGGTAAACTTTTCGACAAAAATGATATATCCGGAAAGGTCGACAATTTCGTTCCTGATATCAATCTTACCGGAAATCCGCTTGATCTGAGTGTGGCCCTTGCCAACACTCCGTTGGATAAGGCTGCAAACAACTTTAATCTTCCGGGTATGATCACATTTATGGAGCTCTTCGGTGTAGGTAAGGTTGAGCATCTCAACGTGCTGAGCCGTTGGAAAGAGAACGATCCTACAAAATCCCTTGAAGCCGCAGTCGGTATCGATACATACGGTGAAACATTTATGCTTGACCTGCACGAAAAGTTCCACGGACCTCACGGCCTTGTAGCCGGCATGACAGGTTCAGGTAAATCAGAGTTTATCATCACGTATATTCTCTCTCTTGCCGTAAACTACCACCCCGAAGAAGTCGCCTTCATTCTTATCGACTACAAAGGTGGCGGAATGGCAAAATCTTTTGAAAACCTGCCTCACACAGCAGGTATCATCACTAACCTTGACGGCTCAGCTATCAAGAGATCCTTGGTTTCCATCGAAAGTGAACTGAAACGCCGTCAGGCAATTTTCGCTGAAGCAAGTAAAAAGATCGGTGTAAGTAACATCGACATTTATAAGTATCAGAAGCTTTACCGTGAAGGTACTGTTTCAGAACCTCTTCAGCACCTGTTTATCATCTCCGACGAGTTTGCTGAGTTGAAAACACAGCAGCCTGAATTTATGACACAGCTTGTCAGTGCTGCTCGTATCGGCCGAAGCCTCGGTGTTCACCTCATCCTCGCCACTCAGAAGCCGAGTGGTGTCGTTGACGATCAGATCTGGAGTAACAGCCGTTTCCGTGTCTGCCTTAAGGTTCAGGAAAAAGCTGACAGTATGGATATGCTTAAAAGAGCTGATGCTGCTGAGCTTACACAGACAGGACGCTTCTACCTCCAGGTAGGTTACAACGAGCTTTTCGAGCTCGGTCAGTCAGCCTGGTCAGGTGCAACTTACCATCCTTCAGACAGAGTTGTAAAAGAAAGAGATAACAGTATCGTTGTTATCGACACAAACGGTCATCCTATCAAGCAGGTAAGACTTGACCGTCAGCGTTCATTTGCCAACAGTTCTAAAAAGCAGCTTGATGCAATCACAAGCTACATACGAAGTATCGCTGACGATGAAGGTATCCGTATCAAACCCTTGTGGCTTGAACCGCTTCCTGAACTCATCCTTCTTGATGAACTCAGGAAAAAATACCGTACCACCTCTGAAAAATTTGTCCTCAATCCTGTTATCGGTGAATATGACGATCCTGCCCATCAGAGTCAGTCCGTACTCAGACTTCCGATTTCTCAGGAAGGAAACACAGTCATTTACGGTGTTTCCGGCAGCGGTAAGACGACATTCCTTAACTCAATGATCTGCTCGCTTATGCTTGAGCATTCACCTGAAGAGGTAAACATTTACATCCTTGACTTCGCATCAGAAACTCTCAAGGCTTTCGCAAAAGCACCTCATGTCGGTGACGTGATTTTCTCATACGAAGCAGAGAAAGTAAGCAATCTTTTCAAGATGCTTCAGGCAGAAGCTGAAAGGCGTAAAAAGCTTTTTACAGATTTCGGCGGTGACTATGTATCATATATAATGTCATCAGGAAACACACTCCCGTCGATCGTAGTTGCGATCAACAACTTCGCAGCTTTCACGGAAATCTACGAGGAAAAAGAAGAAGCAGTCGCTTTCCTTTCGCGAGAAGGAACCAAGTACGGAATTTACTTCGTGCTGACGGCACCGGGTACAAACTCAGTCCGATTCCGACTCCTTCAGAACTTCAAGCAGCTTCTTGTTCTTCAGCTGAATGACGAAACAGACTATTCTACAGTCGTAGGAAAAACCGAAGGACTTTATCCTTCAAAATTCAAAGGCAGAGGTCTTGTCAAGCGAGACGCCCTTTACGAATTCCAGCTCGCCAGACTCACAAAGGATGAAGCACCGTTTGCATTCATCACAAATCTTTGCAAGGCGATCTCAGCAAAATGGAAAGGCGTATCTGCTAAGAAAGTACCGATCCTTCCGGATGAGGTTAACACAGAATTCCTCAGCGAGTACTATAATCCGGACAAACCGTTCACCATCCCCGTCGGTGTCGAAAAGAATTCACTCAATGTTCATTCTTATTCCTTCGGCACTTCGTACATCAACATCATTTCCTCTCAGGCAACAGAATACAGCAAGCTGGTTGCTGATATGGCTTCCTTCGCAGGACAGATTTCCGACCTTGACGGTTTCGTGTTCGATATCCAGCGTAAGGTCAAGGATACAACAGGCAAGCTCGTACTCTGCAACACAGCTAAAGAGTGTGAGGAACAAGTTGCAAAACTTTTCGATCTTGTTCTTTACAGAAACAACACATATAAGACAGCTCTTGAAAACGGAACTGCTTGTGAAAAATTTGAGCCTGTACTTGTGTTTATCAACTCTTTGTCTTCACTCAGATCATCCCTTTCAGATGAATGTGCACAGAAGCTTTCGCTGATTCTTGAAAAAGGAAGTACCGAGTACGGTATGACAGTTATCATTGGTGAGCAGAGCAAACTGCTTTCATCAGTCGCATATGAGAAATGGTACAAAGCTCATGTTTCACAGACTGACGGTATCTGGGTCGGAAACGGTATCACAGATCAGTACTTACTCAAAACAGGCAAAACCACATCTGAGATGCACGAGGATATCACTCCGGATTTCGGATATTCTCTCGTCAAAGGCAAGTGCATCAAACTTAAATTATTAAACAACGGAACGGAGAGTGACAGCGATGAATAATAACAAAGCATTGGTCGAAATCTCTGTCCCTGCGGCGGCACAGAAGTTTGATGTGTTCATCCCTCTCGACAGTAAGATGTCAGAGGTCGTAAGCATGGTCGCTTCCGCACTCAGCGAATTGTCCGACGGAAAGTACAAGGCTACCGATAAAGCAATCCTCTGTGATGCGGTAACAGGCATTATCTTCAATGTTAACATGGAAGTTGCCGAACTCGGAATTAAAACCGGTTCCAAGCTCATGTTGATATAAAAACAAAGAAATTAAATTTTAAAACCCGAAAGGAGAAAATTTTATGGGAAAGACATTCAGCGTTGCGTCATTTGACGACATGGCAAAAGCAGCTCAGAAGCTTCAGGAGCTCTCTGAGACTTACACAGAGATTTACACTCAGTTGATGCAGGAAGCAAGCACAATGGGTGCAGCATGGGAAGGTGCTGACAATCTCGCATTCGTAGAGCAGATCACAGGCTTCACAGAGGAGCTTCAGATGATGGCTAAGAAACTTGCTCTTGCAGGTGAAGCAATCGAAACACAGAGAGCAAACTACGTTGCTCGTCAGGACGCAAACATCACACAGGTCAAGAAACTTGTTAACTGATTATAAGGAAGGAGAAAAATATCATGGCAGGAAACAGCATCAGAATTAATACCGATCAGGTTGAACAGATCGCTAACAAAATCGACTCACTCAACAAGCAGCTCACAGAGGAGCTTCATACAAGCAAGGCAACAATCGAAGGTCTCGGCAACATCTGGGAAGGCGAAGCTTCACAGGCAACTATCTCAGCATTCAATGAGTTCGCATCAAACTACTTCCAGAACTACGAAGACGTTATCACACAGTATGTTCAGTTCCTTAAGACTGCAGTAGCACAGGGCTATTTTGAAACAGAGACACAGAACATCAACCTCGCAGATGCTTTTAAATAATTAAAAGACTTATCACATCGGGAACTTACGGACTACCGCAAGTTCCCGAATGTGGCACATAACCTCGAAAACAATCCGTAAGGTTTATATATATTATTATGAAAAAATTACTTTGTTCTTTATTGATCATATTCATATTGATAGGAGGCAGCGGATGTATGAGTGAAAAAAACAGCTATCAGGTGCAGGCTCTTAATCATCTCAACGAGAAATATGATGAACCTTTCGAAGTGATCTCTCACATACCGAAAAGCATTGATGTCGGTTATGATGAAATTATATGCAAAAATACACGTAACGAAAAAATACGAGTACTCATTTACGATGACGAAAACAACTACGAAATTCACGATGATTACTACGGTACTCTAAAAAAAGCTGAATATAAAAATTTGTTATCAGACAGTATCTCTGCCGGCATCAGCGAATATAAGCACTTTGTTTCCTTCAGAGCAGGACATTTTGATAACGAATATACAAAAGATATTTCTCTGTCTGTTGCATTAAAAGAAAATCCCACTCAGTTTTACTGCAACAATTACATTTTTGTCAGCGAAACGGTTGCTGAACAATTCACAGAATCTGCATTCGACGAAATATGCAATGATTTAAAATCACGCGGATATTCACTTTATCTGGCCGTATATAAAGTTTCTGATTCTGACTTTGCAGAAATCAACGAAGATGAAAGCATAGACACGTATTTATCACACAATGGCTCCCAGACTCTTCTTTTTAAAGCCATTGTCAAGTAAGGAGGTTATCTGAATGGCTTTAACGGAACAGGAAATGTTGCTTCTGGATTGTTTCATGTATTCAGACTTAGCACCTAAAAGCAAAGATTGTTCTATAGCTCATATTCTCGACTCATTCAGAGATACCAAAACCGGCAAAATCTCTCTTCAGGAAATAAAATCCGCCAATTTGAATTTTTCGGGCGATATGGATGACGAAAAATTCAAAAAAATTCTTGAAGATATGGACAAGAGCGAATCAATAAAAAGGTTAGAGATCAAAGCAACCACAGAAGAAAGCTACGGTAGTATCCGCGGTGCTTGCTTTGTAGATCCGACAACCGGAAAGGCTAACGTTGCATTCCGCGGCACAGGTGGTTCATATTTCCAATGGAAACATAATTTTGAAGGATACGGAGAACTCAACCAACAAGCACAGACAGATGCTGCCAACTTTATCAATTCTCTTCCGTACGACAAAATCGACGTCACCGGTCATTCAAACGGAGGAAATCAGGCAATGTATGTTGCCGTCGTTTGCGGTGATAAAATTGACAGATGCATCGTATATGAAGGTCAGGGCTTCAGCAAAGAATTTGTAAAAGAGTATGCTGACGAAATAAAAAAGAACCGCCACAAAATTAAAAATATCTGTGCGGAAAAAGATTTCGTAAATCCGTTGATGATAGACATCTCCGGAGAAAAAGTTTATGTCAGAAGTGACTCCAAAGAACTTATTTTTTTCAGCCACGGTGCATACGGAATCTATACTGCAAACAAGGATGCTTTAGAGTCGAACGGTGGATATTTCCCTGAATCCGCATATGTCGAACAAGCAACCCGTGCAAAAATAATCCACGCTTTTACCGTTTTTCTTTCACTTCACTCTGACAATCCTGTTTTCGGCGATGCACTTGAGCTTATGGCAGACTTTTTTGGAATAATGGTAGCGTTGATTATCAGCAAGAAGTGGAAAGATCCTGAGTTTTTGATGCGGGCATTCAAAGATCTGTTAATTTCCTTGAAAAACATTGTCACAGACAAAATAAACGAAGTCATCTCCATTATAGCAGACTACTACGAAAAGGCGATATCTTTTATATCTTCCTTCTCATTAGTGGGTCATCGTTATGCCAGTCTTAATCCTTCTATCCTCGTTGATCCGTCCAAGCTCGACAATTATGCTTTACGACTGAAAAACGTCAACAGTAGGATTGATTCCTTAGACAGACGTCTGGATAACCTTTATTTTGACGTCGGCATAAAAAACCTCTGGAGTCTGGTGCAGGCCGATGCGTTGACAGACTACAGCTTCAGACTCAACCAGTGCATAAACTATCTTACCCACACAGCAAGTGATTTCAAAACAGTAGAAAACGCTATAAAAAACAAAGCCTGACATAATGGCTGACGGAAGATATGATATGAATACTAAACATAACCCTTTCAAAATTATTATTTCTTTATCAATATTTCTCGCACTAATGATAGGAGTGAACGGATGTATGTTTTTTGAAAATAAACCTACCCGAATTGAAGAAAATGACGAATACGTGCAAATGATGCATCAGTATATTCAAGACAAATACAATGTAAATTTTGACATTAAGGAAAGTATTTTACCTGAAGAAGGGTTTAACACAGGTATGAAAGAAAATATTCTTGTTGTTACCGATGAAAACGGTGTTTCCGCAAACGTCAAAGCATACCTCAGCACACCGTATGAATACAGCGATGACTATGTTTATTCACTGGCTGCTGATAAAATTCAGAAAAGTCTTGATCTGACAGACATCGAAAAGCACGGTTGCTGTAAGGTGTATACCGTTACAAACAGCTCCGATCCGACAGACATCGACATCTCGGCAGATAACATCGCTTCTCTTACTTTTGTCGCTGTGATAGATCACAGTTCCGATGATGACGCTTTAGATATCTTGTATGATGTCTATTCACAGATACAGACCCTCGGCTATGCAGATGTCTATTTCCTTGTCGCTTTCAGCAGCGATCTCGAATACTTCAGCAAAGTTGTACTCAACTATACCGTTTACGGACAAACCTCATGGTCTGATTATCCCGCTGAAATCAGTGCATATATGAACGTTATGGATAACGATCTCAGTAAAGACGCATTCACAAAAGAATTACATGCACTCTGAGGTGAACTTTTATGTTAGCAAATAATAATGACAAGCAAAATAACTTGCTCAACAGAGTTTCCTACTGTAACCTGAAAGGAAACTATAAAAAAGGCGACAACCTAATTACCGTATTAAGAACCAGCGGCTACAATGAATTAGCCGACGAGTTAAAAAAAGAAGGTCTGTCACATCTGGTCTTAAAAGACTATGTAAACGAAAACGGTTCAAACGGCTTTGTTGCCATAGCTTTTGAAGATCCCAGGACCGGAGAATGCGGTATGTCTTTCAGAGGAACTGAAAACCTGCCGGAAATCATAGGTGACTCAGACAAACTTCTCAGCGGTGATAAAGAGGCTATCAAAAAGCACATTGATATGCTTGATAACGTGCCTAACGCTCTGACAGGTGATTCCCCACAGGTAGAACGAGCCCTTGCATTTTACAAAAGGAATCGTAATCCGAACGGTGACAACTACCTTTACGGTCACTCCAAAGGCGGTGAATTGGCAGCAGAAGTTTTTGCCGAATATCATCAAGAAATCCGCCAGGTTCACGTCGTGAATGCACAGCCTATTAACCCTAACGATTTGACAGCTAAACAAATACAAGCTTTCCGTAGCGGCAAATTCGACGCTATAGTAATCGACGGAGATATCGTCAGTTGGTTAGGTCCGGCTCCGTACCCTGTCCGCATAGTAAAAAACAACAAGTCACAAAAAGGTCTCTTCGGTCCGCATGATTTGAAATCCGTCTATTACAAAGATGGCAACGCAGTAATCGAACCTTATCCATATAAAGATTATCCCGGACAAGGTTTTATCGCTACTCTTGCTTTTGAGTTCATTACAGTTATGCAGTTTCATATGCATCGTGCAGAGAAATTCCAAGAGATTACCGATAAAATCACGCAATTTCTGACCGAAGATCTTCCGGTATTTTTGATGAAAGCTTACGATTATCTTACAATTACATATCAGAAGCTCAAAAACAAATTTATAGATTTCTGTGAAGACGTAGACAACTTCTTCGAGAGTGTCGGACATTCTATCAAAACCTTCGTCAAAACTTATTCCAGTTGGGGAGGATATGTGGCTGCACATAATCCCTCAATAATCGTTGACCCGACCAAGCTCGATCTCTATGCTTCACGTCTGACAAACGTAAATCGCAGGATACGCTCTGTTGACAGACGTCTCGACAGTCTTTATTTTGACGTCGGCATAAAAAATCTCTGGAATCTGGTACAGGCCGATGCGTTGACAGACTACAGCTTCAGACTCAACCAGTGCATAAACTATCTTACCCACACAGCAAGTGATTTTAAAACAGCCGAAAACGCTATAAAAAACAAAGCTTAAAGGAGAGTTAATATGGATCAGGCAACTTTGAATGAATTAAACTCAATAAAATCTGAACTCAGAAGTATCATCCGAGAGCTTGACAGCATATCCGACGGTGTCAGATATGATTTTAAGAACATCGGCAACGAGAGGTGTGCCGACTGCATCGACAAAGTCAGATCTGAGTACAGTAACGTGCTCAGAAAGCTTGAAAATATCGACACAAGTGAATTGATCGAAGGCCGCACCTACGGCAATGGCGGTAGTAGTGGCGGTGGTGGCAGCGGAAGAAGCTTCTGATGACCGAAATCGCTGTAGATTCATACAAGCTGAATCTACACAGTTTAATGTTTATCTGAAAAAAATAAAATTCAATATACAGAAAATTATTTTTATATGATATACTTAAATCATGAAAACATTCCGCATCAGGCGGCAAAAGGAGTTTATTATGTCTGATATAATTGTGGTTGATACAAATAAACTTAATGGCTATGCCCAAAGACTCACAAAGGTAACTTCAAGAGTATCCAGACTTGATTCACGGATCGACTCACTTTACTTTAAAGTAAAGCTCACAGACCTGAGGACACTCCGTCAGGCAGACACTCTGACCCGATATAACAGAAACTTAGGCCTCTGCCGTTCATATCTGCTTGCCACGGCTGATGACTTTGAAAGGGTTGAACACACCTTATCACGTGTAAATCTCGACAGATTCAGTACAAAAAATATCGCTTCAATAATCGGATCACTTGCCAATAATGAAGATGATTCTAAGAGTTGGATTGCAAGATTTATAAACAATGAACTTGTTGAAAAAGCTGCTTTGTGGCGTATAGAAATAGGGCATTCCGGAACTTTTTTAGGTGCAAATACATCCAGAAAAGTCTCCGCATCCTTCCTTGCAGGTGAAGCCGGACTAAAGAACAAAGCATCTTTCAAACTGAAGAACAAAGACGGTAGTTGGAACACCGATTCCTTCGGATTTAAAACCGAAGCTTATGCAACCGGTGCCTTAGCCCAAGGTGAAGCAAGCGGCAACATCGGTTATCTGCATGGCAAAGCTTCCACAAAGGTAGTCACAGGTGCAGCTACCGGTGAAGCTAAGTGTACAATTTTTGATGACGGAAAATTCCGACCTTCTATAGAACTGGAAGGAAAAGTTTCCGGTTCCGTTATCCAGGGTGAAATCGAAGGCGGCTTCGGAACTGACCAGTACGGTATAAGTGCAGGTGCTGAGGGCAGTCTGCTTAATGCAGAAGCCGGTGCAGGCGTAGGTGCAGGATACCTGGGCACAGATAAAAAAGGTAAGGCTCTGTACGGCGTTAAAGCAGAAGCTTCTGCTTTAGCAAGTGCCGCCCAAGGTGAAGTCAAGGGAGGTATCACCATCTTCGGCATTGATATCGATTTGGGTGTCAAGGGACATGCCGGTGCGATCGGTGGAAAGGCCGGTGGTGCCATAACAACAGACGGTGCTAAGCTCGATCTTGGCGGTGCACTCGGCGTAGGTGCCGAAGTCAGTATTTCTGTTGACTGGTCAGATGCAAAATGGGTCGGAAAAACAGTTGATGCTATAGGAGATACTATACAAGGAGCTACTGAATTTGTAGGTAACGCTTACGATACGATTTCTACTGTAGGCGGTGGTGTCTGGAAAGGCTTTACCAAGGCTACCGGCAAACTATTCGGTAAGGATTAACGGCAATGAAGAAGGAGATTAAAATGTCCGATTTTCTGATGATTATATTTATTATAATTCCAATCATTCTCGGCATCGTAACAACAATTCTTGTGATAAATGCAAATCATAAGTTAAAAAATTCACTTTCTTGTGAAGGCACTATCGTCGAGTTTTATGAAAACTCTGCTGAAACATCCTTAGGCATTGACTCACACGCAACAACCAGATCTCCGGTAATATCATACAGTATAAACGGGAGAGAATATAAGTTTACCGCTAACTACGCAACTTCTTCGATGAAGATCGGTGACAAAGTTACGCTATTATATAAAGTAGATGATCCTTCTTCAGCAACTATAAAAAACGGCGTTTTCCTTGTCCCTATCATAACAGGGAGCTTGACTATTTTCTTTATTTTACCTATTATTATTTATATCAAACTTAAAAACAATGGATTAATTAATTTTTAACGGAGGCTATATTATGAAAAACTTGTTACCTATAGGCAGTGTTGTTCTTCTCAACGGCGGAGAAAAAAGACTTATGATTTGTGGCAGAATTCAGACAGATGTTGCGACAGGTACTGTTTATGATTATTCCGCTTGTTTTTATCCTGAAGGCATGATTAATTCAAAGGAACTGTTTATGTTTAATAACGAAAACATTCAGCAGTTATTCTTTGTCGGTTTCCAAGATGAAGAGGAATTGGCATTTAGACAATTCTTAAAAGAAGCTATTGCAAATAAAGAAAACAACGGTGGTGACGGCAATGCCTGATTTAAAAATGAAAACCCAGGTAGTTTCCAATACTGCCACCGACATACGTAATATAAACACTAAAATCCGTGATGATTTTGACAATCTCTGCAAGAAAGTCAGTAATCTCAACAATTCATGGGACGGCTCTGCTTCTGATGCTGCCCTGAATAAATTTACTGAACTCAAAAACGATTACAGCAAACCTCGTTATACTGTAATCGACAACTATGTAGCTTTCCTCTGCCAGCAGATCGGTGAAGGCTACACGCAGACTGAAGATGCAAATGAAAAGATTGCTGATCAGTTGGCTGCACAATTCAAGTAAGGAGGTGCCCTGTTTATGGCTCGTATAAAAGTAAATCATTCTGAACTCACAAAGACAGCGAACGAAATAGATAACTTTTTGTCAAGAACCAAAGACCGTATGAACTCTGCTTCAGGTTCTGTCGACCGTATGATTCAGGGTTGGGAAGGTGCCGACTACACTCAGTTTGACAAGCAGTGGACTAAAGTCACAGCTTCTGACTCAACTTACAGACAGATGGTAAAGTCTCTTGATGCTTATGCTGACTATCTCAGATTCGCAGCAGACAAATATAAAGATGCACAGGCTAAGGCTGTCAACAGAGCAAACAGACTGCCTCGCTGGTAAAGATAAAGGAAGATCCAAGTGAGCAAAATCTCTTACGATACAAAATACGGAAACACTATCGCCAACAAACTTTCCTACCCGGAAGCTGTAAACGAGCAGGTTTACAACTCCGTAAACGCAGGAAAGTTTGAGGGCTTTCTGCCTTTGCGTACACATAAAAAAAAGAATGACGTTACCGTAGAGTGTACCGTTCAGGGACTGGTCCCGGTTTCATATTATTTTTACGAAGAAGTGACGGAGAAAATGTTTCTCGGATTCGTCAGTGAAGTAATAAGGCGGCTCAGGGTCTGTGAGTCAAATATGATAGACCCGAACAACCTCGTCCTGGATCTCGATATGATGTACGTTGATCCCGTACAAAGAAAGTATAAATTCATATATTGGCCGATAGTTAACAATAAAATAAGCATTCCTGCTTCGGTCTTCTTCAGAGAGCTTCCTTCGAGATTACGGTTCAGCCACTATGAAGACCATACTTTTCTGACTGTATATATGCAGTTTTTCAACACCACCGCACCGTTTTCTCTCCGTGATTTTGATAAAATGATATCCGGTCTTCGTCCTGCAAAAATCCTCACATCTTCTGCAGATTCCCCCTCTTCAAAGAAAGCTCCGGAGCCACCTGCTAAGATAAATATTTTCGAAAAAGGAAAAGCCTCTATAGAATACGATCCGTTCGCTCCGGCTGACACGGACGACAAAAGCAAAAACCGCATAACAGCGAGAAGTCCTTCCTCTGACTATGTTTTCTGTCAGGAGTGCGGTACAAAAAATGAGATCAATTCGGCTTATTGCTCTCTTTGCGGTAAATCGCTCCACTATCCCAAACAGGATGCAGAATCAAAGAAAAAAGTATCCTCCAACAAGCCCTCTGTCACGGGAAATAAACCCATAAAGTACGCAAGACCGAAGTGTGCTACATTGATAAGAGTGAAAACTCAGGAGGCTTTTTACATAAGCAAACCGATTTTCAAAATCGGATCAAACGAAGTGTGTGACGTGGTCATCAAGGACAACACCTACATCAGCCGTGTACATGCAAGTATTATCACAAAAAAATCACACTTCTATCTCATAGACAGGAAATCAACAAACAAAACATACCTTAACGGTTTGGTCCTGCCGTGTGAAACTGAAATCGAGATTTCTTCAGGTGCAAAAATCAGCCTTGCTGACGAAGATTTTATTTTCAAAGTTGAATAAATCCACAGACAGCAGAGAGTTTTCTCTGCTGTATTTTTTCTGAAACGAACTACTCAGCTCGCAAAGCGGATGTGTATAAATTTAATATAAATTATTGCTTTTTGTGAACAAACGTGATACACTATCCTTAAATTTAATGTTCAGGAGTGATATCAATGAACCCGATTTTATTGAAAATCTTATCCGCCCTTTCTGCATTCCTTATGTTCTTCTTGAGCCCCGGCGGCGCAATCAGACAGCCGTTGGTTGCAAAGCAGTGCCCCGCATTCTACGGTGAAGCTGCTGTTGCTAACCCTCTTGAGGACGAAGGTCACATTCAAGTGCCTCAGCATCCCTACCTTGCTCCCGAAGGAACAAACGGTATGCACGGCGACTCTTACAACACAGATACATACGATTACATGGGACCTCTCGGCATCAATCCCGTCGTAAAGTCACGTTCAATGAACGTTTTCGGCGGTCTTGTTGCAACTCTCATGTTCGACTCACAGGGAAGAATTATGTGCATCAGCGGTAACGTTGTAGGTTTCCGCCTTCTTCTTATGGATGCTGATACTCTTGAAATCCTCGCTGAAACAAGACTTCCTCAGCGTCCATCAACAGTTGAAGCTATCAAAACATTCAACTTCTCTGCAATCTCAACAGATACTTCAGGCGGTGCTTACTGCCATCTCCTCAAGGGTGACAGACCCATCATCGGTAACTCTGACAACGTAATTCAGATCTACTACATCGACGAATCATCAGGTACACCTGAATGGAAGATCGAAAAAGAATGGGATATCGACGAGTACCTTCCCGAAGGCTCACACATCACAGACGCTATGCCTGACTTCGAGGGCAACATCTGGTTCCTTACACGTCCCGGTGAAATCGGTTACATCGACGCTGAAACAGAAGAAGTCAAGATGATCAAGCTTGACAACGAAGAAATCCAGAACACATTTGCAATCTGTGACGACGGCATCTATATCGTTTCTGACACAGCAATGTACCGTTTTGAAATCGGTGCTGACGGTCTCCCCACATACACATGGAGAACTCCTTATGACCGCGGAACAACACTCAAGCCCGGTGCTATCAACCAGGGTTCAGGTACAACCCCCACTCTCCTTGACGTTCCCGTTTATGATAAGGAAGGCGAAGGCGCTGTTCAGATTGGTGTCAAAGAGCTTTGTGCTATCACAGACAACGCTGACGGCAGAGTAAACATCGTTATCTACGACCGTCCCACAGGCGAAATCGTTGACCAGGTTCCCCTTTTCACAGAGGGTAAATCTGTTAGTGAAAACTCAATCGTTGCTTACGGTCGCTCATTCATCATCGAAAACAACTACTCTGAATCAGGTGCAGGCTTCCTTGAGAACAACCCCACAAGTGAGCCCGGTGTTACAAGAATCGATATGAACTATGACTGTACAAAGGCAGAGGTTGTATGGGAAATCGATGAAGCTTCTGCAACGGTAGTTCCCAAGATGTCAACAGAAAACGGCATCCTCTACCTCTACACAAGAGTTCAGAACGATGACATTCCCGACCGCGCAGTTGCATGGTACTTCACAGCTGTCGATTTCAGAACAGGTGAAACACTTTACAAGGTATTCACAGGCAGCGGTAAGAACTGGAACAACTCTTACGGTCCTATTACAATCGGCCCGAACGGAAAAGCTTATGTAGGCGTATTCAACGGTCTTATTTCAATCGAAGACACTGTAGAATAAAATCAAGCCGACCCTCCCCTTGAAACTTGGGGAGGGTCTTTTTGACAATCCGAAACACCAGATGAACAGGCAGGTAAAAACCGTGTACAACAAAGTTTATATAGAAATCACCAATATCTGCAATATGAACTGCTCTTTCTGCCACGGACATAAACGAGGTGCGAGGCAGATGAGCAAAGAGGAATTTGCACTTATTCTTGATAAGCTGGCAGATAAGACAAAATATATTTACTATCATCTGATGGGGGAACCTCTTACTCACCCTCTGCTGCCTTGACAGCGACGGAGTTATTAACCTCGGAAATATTTTTGACGAAGATATCGACACCATCCTCAATTCCCGTAGAGCTCTGAATATAACCGAAGGGTTCAAAGACGGTATCGCATCTGAAGATTTATGCAAAAGGTGCGGCTATGCACAGCGGTTTGTTTGATACCACCTACATTACTTTTTAATAAAATTTTAACCAATAATAAACTTTTTTCATAAACTCTTTATTGTTAAATCCGATTGTGATATAATTTTTCTGTACACAGAAAAAGTTTGCACTCATTTGTTTTAAAAAAGCTATACCCTATTCTGAAACCGAAAAGAGGTAATTTTATGAAAAACACAAAGAAAATTCTTGGCGGTATCGCCATTATTGTTGCAGGAGTGCTGTTTGCATTAAAAGCATTGGACATTATAAACTTCAGTATATTTTTTGACGGTTGGTGGACATTGTTCATCATTGTTCCATGTGCATCAGGATTGATCACCCGCCAGGAAAAAACAGGAAACATCATTGGCTTATTATTCGGCGTACTTTTACTGTTGTGCTGTCAGGACATTTTAAGCTTTTCACTTCTTTGGAAGCTACTTTTACCCGCAATCATTGTAATAATCGGTTTCAAAATGGTTTTCTCGGGTGTGTTTAATAATAAAGCCAATGCGATTTTCACCTCAATGAAGCAAAATGGTAAAAAACCGACATCGGGTTGTGCAACATTTTCAGGCTGTAAGCTTAACTTTGATAACGAAATCTTTGAAGGTGCAGATCTCACGGCAACCTTTGGCGGTGTAGAGTGTGACCTCAGAAATGCCATTATCACTAAAGACTGTGCTATCCGCGTTTCAGCCATCTTCGGTGGAATTGATATCCTCGTGCCCGGTCATGTTAACGTTAAATCAAGCACTACCAGTATTTTCGGCGGTGTATCAAATAAAACTGCGACCAACAAAAACGCTCCTACAATTTACATCAACGGAACATGTTTGTTCGGAGGAGTTGATGTAAAATGACAAATTTCCAGAAAGCCGTAAAATATATTGCCACGGGATTTGCAATTTTTCTTGCTGTAAGTATTATCTGCGGTATTCTCAGTATTCTTGCAATAATAACAGGAATTCATGAGGGTGATGCTGTCAATGAGAACATTACCGGATATTCGGTTTCGTCATCCGTGACAAACCTTGAAGTGGATATCAGTGCTGCGGATTTTACGATTAAAAAAGGTGACACGTTTGCAATTGAAAGTAATCTGAAAAACCTTAAGATAACAGAAAAAAACGGCACATTAAGACTGCATGAAAAAAATAATTTCGGTTTTATTTATGACGGTGCTCTTCTCATTTTGTATGTCCCCGAAGACATCACTTTCGAAAAAGCGAAAATAACAACAGGTGCGGGGAAATTCACAGTTGACGGTATGACAACGGAAAACCTCGTACTCACCCTCGGTGCGGGAGATGTTGAAATCAATGACCTCATCTCAACAGGCCGTGTGGATATTGACGGAGGTGCCGGAAGAATAACCATCGATAACGGTTCATTTGAAAACCTTGACCTTGATATGGGTGTCGGACAGTTGAATTTCTGTGCCTCCGTGCTCGGAAACAGTGAATTTAACTTAGGCGTAGGAGAGTCCAACCTCACTTTCTTAGGTAAAGAGGAAGACTATTCACTTGATATTGACAAAGGGATCGGAAATGTTACCGTTAACGGAAAAACCGTTTCCGAATATGAAACACAGTCCGGCAAACTCGGCAGCATTGAAATCGACGGCGGTGTAGGTTCTGTCGATGTAAAATTTAAATAAAAGTAAATGAGTTGCAGAAAACTGATAGTTTTTTACAACTCATTTTTTGTATACTATGCTTTTTCTTTGAAATAAATTGGTTAAATTCTTGACAAAGTTTGTGTTTATCAATTGACATTATTATGAATTTATTTTATTATATTTGTGTATGAAATTTATACTCAAATAAAGGAAGTGTTTTAATGGACAAGCAGTACGAAGCTTTATTTACCCCCTGGAAGATAGGTAACGTTGAAATCAAAAACAGAATCGTTATGTGTCCCATGGGCGGTACATCTTTGTTCGGTTGGTTTGAGCTCGGCGGTTGTCACTTTGACAAGGAGGCTGCAAAGCTCTTCCTCGAAAGAGCTAACAACAATGTCGGTCTCATCATCCCCGGCATCGCTCCCCTTCGCGATACATTCTGGGGCAAGTGGCTCTGGCAAAACCCGAAGATGTTTGAAGAACTCAAAGAGTTTATGGACGAAATCCATAAAACAGGTGCAAAGCTTTTTGTTCAGCTTACAGCCGGTATGGGCAGAAGCTGGGCGATCACAGAGCTCGTAGCTCCTCTTCATAAAAACAAGTTCACACGTGCTCTCATCAAGCCGATTCTCGACACATCACACGAGTTGGCTTCTCCGAGTGAGCAGCCGTCACGTTGGGCACACGACATCATCTGCCCTGAGATGACAAAGCATCAGATCCACGAGATCATCGAAGCTTTCGCAAAGACTGCAAAGCTCTGCCGCGATGCAGGTGTCGACGGTGTTGAAGTACACGCTGTTCACGAAGGATATCTTCTTGACCAGTTCTCAATAGAATTCTTTAATAAACGTACTGACGAATACGGCGGAAGCTTTGAAAACAGATACCGTTTCGCAGTTGAAGTCGTTAAGGCTATCAAAGAAGCTTGCGGCAACGACTACCCTGTCTCTCTCCGTTACTCAGTTGAGTCAAAGATGAAGGGCTTCTGCGAGGG
>JAGBFD010000059.1 GCA_017936645.1 Clostridia bacterium | reverse complement strand
TACCGCCGTTTGCGTTATAAATAACATTTGTCTGCCATACAGGGTAAAGCGTTTCATTACCGTTTGAAGGAACTGCGACGCTCGTTACCATATTTGCTGCTGCACCGTTACCGTTAGCTTCACGGACTGTTGACCAGCCTGCGAGCTGATAGCCCGGACGGGTAATTACCGGGAATCCCGTTATGCTTGCACCCGGAAGACCTGTCTTATATAACGGGTCGGGCATTGTGACAGAATTTGTCAGCAACGGGGTTGTAAACGTCGTAATATCGCGGACAACGATATTTGAGAATGTAAGTGAAGCGCTTGGTGTGTATGTTCCCACACGGATGGTTGCATAAGGTCTTCCCGATGGAATCGTGAGAGTTCCTGTAATTGTTCCCGTTCCGTTAGCTGCAAGTGTAGTTGATACACTTATGAAGTCTGTACCTGATGTGCCGATACCAACACTTGTATTCGAAGAGGGCGCCGTATCAAAAGTGAAGAAGAACATATTAGGTCTTACTTCTTTTGAAGAGTTATTCTTAACAGAACATGAGAATTCATAAGTTCTGCCGGGGATAAGAGTCATATATCCCTGCTGGGTGCTAGAATAGCTTTCTGTATATGCGTCCGTTGTAGTAGAATTTGAGGTGAATGTGAGCGTATTTGCTATACGGTCAGCCTTAACCGAATCTGCGCCTGATGATGAAGACCAATCGAAATGGTCGAAGTCGAATTCATTTCCGAAGATGACCTCTGCTTCGTTCAATTCATAGAAATAGATATAGCAGATTGCGAGTCTGTAAGAATCGTTGTTTGTTCTCGCGTCGTCAGTCGCACTCGGATATGTTACCGTTGAGCCTGAGAAAGTAGCTCTGCCTGTTGTCGGGTGGGTTTCACCTGAAGAAATAGTAAGCGTTTTGCCTGAAACGGTCAGCGCATGGTTCACCTTATTACTCTCTGAAGAGAAGGTCGGCAAGGTTGCCAGCGTTGTATCTGCTGTTACCGTATCAATACCTGTTTCACCGTCAAGCTTGAGCATACCCTTATATGTATAACCTGAATATGACTCTGCTGTAAACTCGAGCTTATCGCCGTATGTGAATTCCTTATAAATCGTTGATGCCTGAGGAATCTCGATAACTCTGTATGTACCGTCGCGATTCTTCATAAGGCCGACATTGTACTGGAAAGCATCGCCATGACGCTTGCCCAATGTCTCAAGCTGGTTCATTGCATTTGTAAGATTGTCGATACGGTTCTGAATTGTTACAGAGCTTGAAATAAGACCGTCAACCTTTGTGAGCTCCATGTAAGCGAGTCTGTATGCAGAAACAAAATTCTGCCACTGATTTGAATTTGTGTTGTAGTAATATGAACCGTAGCCCGAAGTTACACCGTACTGAGCAAACTTCTTGTATGCTTCATTAACCTTTGCACGGAGAGCTGATTTATCAACACCTGATACGCTGATATTAACGAAGTTGTTGTTCCAAGCGGTTGATTTAATGGTAGCATTGTAAAAGCTCTTAACAGCACCTTTGATTCTGAAATCTCCTGAACCACTGATTGCTTTATTGTAAACATCGTTGTAAACCGGAGCACCCATACCTCGTCCTGAAGCTTCTTTGATAACAGTACCCTTACTGTTAAAGTCGCCTGTATACTGGCTACTGCCTGTAGCAGTTCCGTTATAATAGCTACTGGTCTGACCGGTGAAGTCAGAAATATACCATGCACAATCGTTGGTCGTAGTATTCTCCTGGTCAGTAATCATATATGCAATTTTGAAGTTAGGAATCTGGTTGAAGTTATTGTATCGAGAAGTATCGACCGTAATCGTTGCAGTCGGGCTGATTGTATTTGCGCGAGCGTGATATTTTACACCGCCTGCGTCTACATACTGCCAGCTCATCGTCGGAGACATTCCGTTACTGCCTGACTGAACCCACTGGTCCGGACCGGTGTTATTCGGTGTCATTATGGTTCCCGTCATCGGTGAAAAGTTGCCGGGAACGGTATAATAATTGTTAGGTCTGTCGCCGTCAGTATAGCCATGCACACCGCTTACCCAAAGAATTGAAGAAGCGAAAGTATTATGCCACGCACCTTTAGCTCTTGATGCAGCACCGACAGGAAGGATATACGGCTTATATACATATGTATATGCAATAACAGCCTTTGTTTCGCCCGAGCCGGTTTCCTTATAAGTAAGCGTCCATTCAATGTAGCAGCCCATAGTTGAGGCTGCGAGATACGGAGAAGTACCGCCCGTGATCGTATAGTACGAGAAAGCCATTGAGCCCTCGCCGCTATCGACACGGTCTGAAAAATAAACCGTACCTGAAAGCGGAGCATAGCTTGAGTCAACAAACTTATAGCCGATAGCTACCGATGATGCATCGTAGCCGTCCTCAGCCGCAAAGTAGATTGCACCCTGTGACTGAATTGCATTAGATACATTTACTATGTCGTACCAGCCGTCCGAGCCGTAACCGAGGTCGTTCTGGACATAATACTGGAAGGTTGCCGCAGTTTCACTCGTTAACGAGTTCGCGTTCGGAGTAAGGTAAATTACTTCCGGAACGTAAAGCACAACGCGTCCCTTGGTCACTGCAGACTGCGAAATTGCAGCCTCCGTCCTGGTAATGCCGATGTCGAAAAAGAACATCGTTGTCATTACCATTGCAAGGCAGAGCACGAAGCTCAGTGCACGTCTTGCAAACTTTACAACTTTCTTCATAATTAAACACCTCTGGTGATAATAATACATATATAATAATATCATCAAAAAAAGTGTAAATCAATATAAATTTCTTTTTTCGTATAAAGTCACAAAACCCTTGATCCTACGCACTTTTTCATTCGACATTTTGCTTAATTTTCTGAAAGAACGTTACTGATATACAAGTTAAAAATCACCGTATCGGTATATTTATTTTTCGGTCATTTCTGTCGGCTATAAATATTGATTGTTGCGATCGTTTATGATATAATGTCTTATCTTTTGATAGTGTCCAAAAAAAGGAGTGTTTTTGGTGAAAAAAATCAATCTGAAACTCATAATCAGTATTGTCGTTGCTGCACTCGCAGTCTATCTCATAACACACTACTGGCCGAACATTGCTGATTTCACAGGTTCAATTCAGGCTGCTGCTACGCCGATAATTTTCGGCTTTGTGCTTGCTTATCCCATAAACATACTTATGAGCTTTTATGAGAGACACTTTTTCCCTAAAAAGCAGACCAAAGGTTTTTCGGGGGTAAGAAAAGTTGTTTGCCTTGCAGGAGCAGTTATTTCTATCGTCGGTGTAGTTGCCTTGGTGACTGTGCTTGTAGCTCCTCAGTTTGTAGCTTGTATAAAGATGCTTTTTGCTAAAATCCCCCCTGCTGCAGACTTCGTTATGACCAAGCTGAGAGAAAATGAATTTATTTCAAAAAATTTACTTAATGCGTTGAATGAATTTGACTGGCAGTCAAAGCTTGCGGATATGGCAGAAACCATCGCTACAGGCGTAGGCACAACCGTCGGAGCCGCATTTTCTGCCCTTTCCTCCGTTTTTTCGACTGTTGCCAACATCATCATCACCATAATCATCTCAATTTACGTGCTTATAGAAAGAGATCGACTTTTAAGACAGCTTAAAAAAATCGGTTCACACTACCTCCCTGAACGTATTTACAATAAAGCTTCTCACATTCTTAGCGTTCTCAATGACTCTTTCCATAAATTCATCGTAGGTCAGTGTCTTGAAGCAGTAATTCTCGGAGTTCTCTGCACAATAGGTATGTATCTGCTCAGGATTCCGTATGCACCTATGATCGGTGCACTGATGGGATTTACGGCACTTATACCTATTTTCGGCGGTCTCATCGGTGCGGGTGTCGGTGCATTCCTCATCCTTATGGATTCACCTATCAAAGCATTAATATTTATCGTCTTTGTTATCATCCTTCAGCAGATTGAAGGCAACCTTATCTACCCGAAAGTAGTCGGCAACTCAACAGGTCTTCCCGGACTGTGGGTACTTGCCGCAGTTACCGTCGGCGGTAGTGTTTCGGGTATCCTCGGAATGCTGATTGCCGTTCCGATCGCTGCAACCATTTACAAACTTGTCCGTGATGACATAAACAACAAAAACAAAAAATCCCGTTGGGATCTGCTTGCTGTTCCCGACAGTTTTAAAAACAAAGAAAAAGAGGATTAATAACCCATATGAATAAGTTTTCTAAAATCTTACAGCTTTTCGTTGTCTTTCTGAAAATAGGTGCATTCACCTTTGGTGGCGGCTATGCGATGATCCCGATTATCCAGAAAGAAATCGTCGAAAAGAAAAAGTGGATAACAGATGATGACATCCTTGAAATCATTGCGATCGCAGAGTCCACGCCGGGCCCCATCGCTATCAACTCAGCGACATTCGTCGGCTACCGTGTAGCAGGATTTTTCGGTGCTTTTTTTTCAACTCTCGGTGTCGTGCTTCCTTCTTTTGTTATCATACTTCTGATCTCGTTTGTGTTAAGAGAGTTTCAGTCTATCAAGGCTGTGCAGTACGCTTTCAACGGTATCCGTGCAGGTGTGCTTGCACTTCTTATCAAAGCTCTTGTGGGAATGTACAAAAAGGCTCCCAAAAACGTCGTTTCGTACATCGTTATTGCAGCTTCATTTATAATCACAGCGTTCTTTGATATCAACGTGCTTTTCGTTATCATCGGCTGTGCGGTATTCGGTCTCATTACATCTTTGATTGCAAAAAGGAGGGCTGAGAAATGATGGTTTTCCTTGATCTTTTCCTCACTTTTTTCAAAATAGGTGCATTCACCTTCGGCGGCGGCTATGCAATGCTTCCGCTTATGCAGGAAGAAGTTCTTGCTCACAAATGGATGGAGCTTTCCTCCGTTGTCAACTTCATCGCAGTCAGCGAAAGTACCCCGGGTCCGTTTGCAATCAATATGGCAACGTACGTCGGCTCAGAGGTCGGCGGTGAATTCGGAATAGCAGGTTCGATATTCGGCTCATTCTGTGCAACTCTCGGTGTCGTACTTCCGTCATTCGTTGTCATCCTCATCGTTGCAAAATGCTTCGAGAGATTCAAAAACAGCTTCGTCGTCAAAGGCTGTATGACAGGACTCAAGCCTGCCGTCGTCGGACTCATCGGCTCAGCAATCATTTCAGTTGCACTTACGGTCTTTTTACCTTCAGGTGTTTCAATGGCAGGACTGATGGCATCAATCAAGGACGTCGCTTTTTACTGCTATCTTGTGATTTTCGCACTTTGCACCGTACTCGCATTCAAAAAAGTACATCCGATTATAATTATCATCCTCGCCGCAGTGCTTGGAATTGTGACGGGGTATGTACTGTAAGCGTGTGTTCAGTGTTTTAGAACTTTTTGAAAAAAATCATAAAAACACTTGCATTATTGAGAATCAAGTGATATAATTCTGAAAAGTTAAATATATTTATGGATGATGTTTGCTGAAGAAGCTATTGCTGCCGAAGGAGTAACGCTCTCAGGCTTCCCACAAGGGAAAAGGACTGCAAACGGACATAACTTTGGAGAATCTCATTAAATTGAGTGCCGAAGGGGCAAAGTGGTTTCCACCAATCTCTCAGGCAAAAGGACAAAGTTTTATTACCCGATTCTGTCGGGAAAACTGTGCTTTTGTCGGATTACGCCCTGTAATCCGACTTTTTTTATTATCATTTTTCGGAGGACTAAAAAATGGAAAGCTTTTTTGAAAAAGTTGCAGAAATCAATAATTCTGTCAACGGTGTTGTGTGGGGCAGCTTCGGATTGTTCCTGCTTATCGGTACGGGTATCATTATGACTGTATGCACAAAGGTGTTTCAGGTTTCGCACATCGGGCTGTGGTGGAAAAACACAATAGGTAGTCTTTTCCACAAAAACGTAATCGGCCATTCAAAGGAAAAGGGTTCAATTTCACCTTTCCAGGCACTTTGTACAGCTCTTGCCGCAACTGTCGGTACAGGTAACATCGCAGGTGTTGCAGCAGCGATTTGCATAGGCGGCGCAGGTGCTGTTTTCTGGATGTGGGTAGCTGCATTTTTCGGCATGATGACAAATTTCTCGGAAAATGTCTTGGGAATTTATTACCGCCGTCGAAATATAAACGGTGAGTGGTCAGGCGGTGCCATGTATTATCTGCGTGACGGTCTCGGCAGCAAAAAAGGCTGTAAAACGATAGGAAAAATTCTCGCTGTCCTTTTCTGTATTTTCACAATGCTTGCATCTTTCGGTATCGGAAGTATGGGACAGGTTAATAAAATCGTTGCCAATGTGGCGACGGCTTTTGATGTGGAAGCTATTTCATCAATCGAGGTTTTTGGCGGAGTTTCTCTCTACAACGTCATCCTTGGTGTAATAATTATGATCCTTGTTGCTCTCATAACTCTCGGAGGTCTCAAAAGAATTGCAAGTGTCGCTGAGAAAATCGTTCCCTTTATGATTCTTCTTTTTATTGCCGGAAGTCTTGCTATTATAGGTATTAACTACGATCAGATTATCCCGGCATTTAAAACAATTTTTGTAAACGCTTTCAAGCCTGAGGCTTTTGTCGGAGGTACACTCGGTGCGGCAATAAGTGCGGCTGTTACACAGGGCTTTAAACGCGGAGTTTTCTCAAATGAAGCAGGTCTCGGTTCTTCAGTTATGGTTCACTCAAACTCCAACGTAAAGGAACCTGTAAAACAGGGTATGTGGGGCATTTTTGAAGTTTTCGCTGACACAATGATTGTTTGTACGATGACTGCTCTTGTTGTTCTCACTTCAGGTGTGTTCAATGCAAAAACAGGCGCACTCGCTGAAGGTCTTACAGATGCTACACTCGTCGCAGGTGCATTTAACTCCGTTTTCTCCTGGGGTGACATCGGTGAAAAATTCATTGCCGTCGCTATGTTCCTTTTTGCATTCACAACAGTTCTCGGCTGGTCACATTACGGCTCAAAGGCATGGGAATATCTTTTCGGCACAAAAACTACAATTGTTTTCAAAATTATTCACGTTATTACCGTTATCTTCGGTGCAGTAATGACATCCTCACTTGCTTGGGATATTTCAGATACATTTAACGGACTTATGATGATACCAAACCTTATCGGCGTCGTTGTTCTGTTCCCGCTCGTTATGAAAATTACCAGAAACTTTGTTGACCGTAAGGTGAAAAACAAAAATGAAAAGCCTGTTCTTTCTTATGACCCGAAGATTCAGGCTGAAGCAGAAGCTACGCTTAATGATGAATAAAATTGTAACAGGAGCTGTTCAGAACAGCTCCTGTTGTTTTTATTATTTATCGAAGCTCGGATTGAAAGCGTAGAAGTTTTTGCAATCCATTTTATCAGTTGCAAGACGTAAGCCTTCACCGAAACGTTGGAAATGTACGATTTCTCTTTCACGAAGGAATTTGATCGGTTCGCGTACATCAGGGTCATCCACAAGACGGAGGATATTGTCGTATGTCGTGCGAGCTTTCTGCTCTGCCGCCATATTTTCAGAAAGATCTGTGATAAGATCACCCTTTGACTGCATGCTTGCAGCTGTCCACGGGAAACCGCTTGCCGCCGTCGGATAAACGCCCGTAGTGTGATCTACAAAGTAGGTGTCAAATCCGCTTCGTTTGATTTCATCAGGAGAAAGATTCCTTGTCAGCTGATAAACGATTGCACCTATCATCTCAAGATGACCGAGCTCTTCCACACCAATGTCCGTTAATAAGCCCTTAAGCTCAGGAAACGGCATAGCATAACGCTGACTCAGGTAACGAAGCGAAGCACCCAACTCACCGTCAGGTCCGCCGTATTGCTAAAACAGATAAATAAAAAAGCATAAAAGCCCTACCGAATGACGGGAATGTCAATCGATAGGGCTTTTGTTAGTTATTCATCATTTTCGGACTTATCGGTTTTTAGCTGAAGAATATGTAAGTATTTTTCTTTTTGCTCATCAGTAAGGGTTCTCCACTTATTGATAAATTCAACTTCTTCATCTGTCAATTTACCGACTTGTTTCCAAAAATCGGAATTCATTTCTTCACCCTTGAATCGAAGTTTAGCATAATTAAAATTTAAGATCAGCAAAATTACAAAAACGTGACAAAATTCGACAAAAACGTATAAAAACCCCTACCGATTGACGGAAATGTCTTTCGATAGGGGTTTATTGTTACGTGCATGATTTCAGAAAAGATGCAGATTATGAAGTTTATAATGGTTTAACTTGCTTGTTACTTGCCGGTAACTTGCAGGGTTAGTCAACTTCATACCAATCCTCAGAGAGCATATCAGACTGACTTGCAAGCCAACCTGTTAGAACCGCTGTTCTTCCGGTGCTGTCGTGGGTATACATACGGATTGAGCCAAGGCAATAAAGCTCATCACTTTCGCCAAAGCATTCAAGAAGTTTTTCGTCCCTGCACCATTCCTTTTTGATTGTCGCAGGAGGCAACAGCCAGAGGTACATCCCCTTACCGTTCCAACCTCTTCGGGCAACTTTCTTACCTTCCTTGAGCTTACGGAGAGCTTCTCCGAAGTCAAAGTAATGTGTTGTTTTTTCAAGCATTACAATTCCTCCTTATACACCGAATCTTTCAAATCATTTTCAGTAAACAGTTTCATATCATCGTAAATGCCCTGTGCGATTTCTTCGAGCTTCTGTTTATTCATAAAGGATTTGAAGAAGTCCGGGACATACTTTTCATAAAGCTCGTCGACAACCCTCTGCATCTTTTCGGGGCCGAGGATATCGAGTTCCGCTGCCTCGGCGATGAGAAACGTCGCCTTGGAACGGATGGTTGTTCCCATTTTTCTGTATGCGTTGATGATTACGACAACAATGATAATTGCTGTCAGGATGATATCAATAATAGTGATTGTATTCATAGTGATTCTCCTTTTTGAAAATCACTTGACAAATTGTCGGTTTTGGTCGATAATACCCCGTGGTGACATTACCTGTACGGTAGGCGGTTACACTCTTTGCCCTCGCAAGGGGGTGATTTTATGCAATTTGTTACATACGAGAATTTATTATCCTTTTCGTTAGTAATCATTGGTATAGTAAGCATTTTCGTTACTATCCTTGAGCATAAAAAGAAATAACCGCCCAAGCGACCAAACTTAGCGGTTATATCTTAACGGTTATTGTGAGGGCGTGACCGTCTACACGGTAGTGTCACCCTTCGCTTATATTATACCGCAACCTTAATTTTTGTCAAGTGTCATATTTTCGTTTTCAACATCGTCGAGATAATCGGCGATTTTTTGTTTATATGGCTGGCCGTGTTCGTCTACTCCATACTTGTTCCTGCTGTTTTTGAGTCCGAACTGATAAAGACAATACGACAGGAATGCACCGAGCAACATACTGACACAAGTGACAGCGAGTGTTACATCGGGTGTTACTGCCGAGCCTGTTTCGATTGCAAGCTTTGTCAGCGAGTAATATCGGAGTATGGCATAGACTGCCACAAGTCCGATTACTGCAGCAATGATACCGCAGAGGAGCTTTGAAAACTCAACCTTTTTCAGAAATGCTTTTATCTTTTCCATACTCACACCTTCTCGCAATAGTCAAGACAGATCCAACCTGACGGGATTTTACCCCAGTTACCTTTGACTGCGGACACGGTGCAGGTACAGCCTTTCACAAGTCCGTTCGCAGACTTGCCGCCATTGAGCTTCTTAATCTGCATCTGAGCGTTCGGTGTGAGCTGACTGAACACCTTTTTAGTGTAGTTTGTGCCGGCACCTGTGCGGACATTGAGAAGTGAAGCTGTCACCTTGTAAATGCCTTTTGTATACTTCGGAAGTTCTTTGAAAGCAAGTCCCTTCGAAGAGATAACCTTCGTGAAGGACTCGTCAATGAATAAAAGAGCTTCAGGCTTGAAAGCACCGCCCGAACAGTGCAGGACATATTTGCCCTTGTTGTTTCTGATCCAACCGTTTCCGAGGAGCTCGCCTTTACCGAAGGAAAGATGTGTGTGCATACCGACACCGCCATCCGTTCCCTCGTTGCAGATGAGCTTACCTCTTTTAATTCTCTGATCGACCTTGAGCTTTGCAAGATCCGCATCGTTAGCGTGAGTGATAAGGCCGCAAAGATAGTCTTCTGTGCCGTCTGCAAACAAGCACTTCGAAGTCGACTCAAAGAAAATCGTGTTCGTCCCCCCGTTTCCTTCACCGTAAAGACGGACGATTCTGATTTCGTCGCAAGGGCAGTATACGCCCTCTTTGGATGTGTTCTTGCCACCGTCATCAATGGGATAGTCCTTGTAGTTTCCCTGAGTGTGGGGCTTGTGGGATGTTGTGCCGTAGTAATTCTGAGTGATTCTCATATTTTTCAACGGATATGTAGCGTAGTTCATATTATTCCTCCTTCTTATGAAAACCTTCAAGGTCTTTGATTCTGTGATTTATGACCTTCAATGCTTCTTTTTCAACCGCATCCTCACGTTCGAGAAAATATACTCGTTCAACGACACGGTTGTGCTTTTCAACTTTCTTTTCAAGCTCATCTATGCGATATATAGTCAGGTCACTATGCTCCTTAACCGTCTTAGAGGTCTTTCTGTTTCCTGCAATTACTGTCACTATAACGCCAATGAGCGACAGTCCGCCCGTGATGAGGGCAACTATTGTATCCGATGTCACATCAGCACCTCCAGGATATCCGCAATCTTTTCAATGAGCATCATCCCGATGTCCCTGAACAGAGGGAACCAGGCTTCGATGGGAGCCTGTCCCGTAAGTGTGAGATAAATTGCATCGAATGTTAATTCAAAGGGATTTACCATATTCTTCCTCCGTTTCCTTTTTGAGTATTGATTTGTAGAGAGAGACTCTATCGCTGTGCTGTGCAGGGATCATAACCGTACTCACTGCACTCAACTCATCCTTCGTATTTATGAGCTCATAGCCTTCGTGTGCGGTAAGACTCACAAAGATAAGTTTTTCTTTTGAATAAACGTGTTCAAGTGTTGCATTTTCAACAGGCTGAACATCGGCTTTTATCTTTATCATGGTGTTGAAATCGTCACTCCTTTTTTACCGAAAGCTTCAAGAAAATCAGACTTAACGCAGGACTCCGTCCGTTTGTCCCATGAGTAAAGCTCAGTTTCGGGATCAAAATATATGTCTCTTGTAATGAAATCCAAACTAAGCAAGCCGTCAGCTCCTGTTTCAAATTCCCACGCATAATTACTGTAAACAATCGTAATTTCAGCGTTGTCACCCTCCTCAGCCGGAAACGGTATCGCGTTGAGTATTGAAATCAGACTTTCGTCTTTATTTTCCGGATGTACAAACCAACGGCTGTTTCTGACATCGAGAGAACAGGTCAGGGTGAACGGTTTTATTCTCAGATTTTTAAGCTCGAAGCAGTTTGTAAACATTCCCGTAAGGTCAGTCTGACCCGTGAAATCAAGCTCACAGTCAATTGTTATCAGACGTTCGCAACGGTAGAATGCACGCTTATAATATGATGAGTTCTTAATGAGCACCGCTTCGCTCGGTGTCTCCATTTTAATGTATCTGAGCTCGTAGTTTGTTGTCATAAAATTATAGAGACTCGGGGTATTTGCATTTCCTGTCATAACGAAGCGTTGCAGCATCGGCAAAGGAGAAAAAGTTCTGTTCGTTCCGCCTCCGCTAAGGTTGACAGCACTCGACACATCCACACCTACCTCCAACAAATAAGTTGAAAGCATGGTGGCGTTATCCTTCCATTGAAGGTTCGGTGTATAAATGTACGGCAGCTTATAAAGCATATCTGACCCGTCAGCATACTTCGGTGATGATGCAAATAAATGATGAGTTTGTCCTCTGTAATTTTCAAAATAATCCTTGATTAAATCCCAATCCCCAAGAGCCTGAGACTGCTCCTCGGTGATAACAGGCAGACCCGCAACCGTTTCTTTCAGTTCGTCCCACGTTTTGTCTGAGTGTTCATCCCCTGTGGCTGTCTGAAGAGACTCAGCAAGCTCGGAAGAAAATTCATTCTTCGCCGCTGTGACCGAATTCTGAATAACATCGACTTCAGGGTTATCTCCCGTTTCTGTCAGCGTAAACGTATGCGGACGGGACTTGAAGAGGATCTCACCATTGTTTTCAAGCTCGACGAGTATAACAAGCTCGCTGTGCGCCGTAAGCTCTTCCGGAACGCTGAATTCACTCTCAACGTGATATCTGAGCGTACCCTCAGGGAATATCGCAACGATATACTTTTGGAAATCGCTTACCGATTTGCCGTTAAGATCCTCAAAAAAATCGAACTTCAGCACGGTTGCATTGTGTTCACCTGTTCTGCCGAGGCAGTCTGATTCGGGTATGATGTGTCCGTCAGAGCAGACTGTAATCACGTTAATCATCGCAAACACCTTCGATCTCTATAAATTCATCAAGGCAGATCAGGTCTGCAGGAGTGATCGTCATTGTCTCAGGGAGCTTTACTTTGTGAGCATCAAGCTCTACATCAAAATCAAGAAGGGAACTGTGTTCCGTGCTGAACTCAGTCCCCTCAGGAATGATGTATGATGTTTTGGACTCGTTGAGTCTGCCGTACTTCTCACAGAGTCTGATCCTCTCTGACTCGTATACGGCAAGCTCGGCATTCATGGCGTTTATAAGCTTCGTCACGCGGTAGCTTACCGTAACGGGTAATGTCTGCCGTGAAAGCCTCTGCACCGCCTCACGTGCGTTTATTATTGATCTGAGTTTTGTTTTTATCATAGTGTTCTCCTTCAGGTTGTTATCTCTCCGTCAGTATTTACATATAGCGGCATTTTGTCTTGATGATGGTATCGGTAATTAGTAAAATATAATTTTCCGCATAGCCAAACACTTGAACCTGCAAGTATCAACGCGTTAGCCGAGCCATTTGCACTAACAACAAGACCGCCGCTCGACTTAATCATATCTCTTTCAAATTCGGAAATCTTATCACCATAACCCCAGCTTTGTCGCGAAATATCAATAATTCCGCCCTGATTGTTATTGAATCGTATTCCGTTTTTGTATACTAATTCTGTATACGCAACACTTGTATACCCGGTAGATGTCGGAATTAAAACTGACGTTTCTACACCAATTTTCAAAATCTGTTCTTCACCAAATACTTGCTTGATTTGACCATCTTCTATGAGTACATGTGTATCTTCTGCACCAGAAAATAATTTTCCCCCTGTAATATTAGCATTATTGCAGGTCATATTCCCCTCACCGTCAAGAGTGAAATTGTCGCTCTCGATAGTGATCTGATTCGCTTTAGCGTGGATTGCTGAGACGAGGTTACCGTCAGTATCCGTTTTCACATACAGGCTGAGCTTTGCTTCGACTGATTGGTCGATAGCCTCAGCATCCGGAACCCATTCGACAGGTGTGTCGCTCTCGACGAGCATAAAGGAAGAAAAGCTTATAGTATAAGCCATGCTCATCGCCGCTTCGATGAAAAACCTCAACTGAAAATCAGCGGGATTGTCTGACAGTTTAAACACAATATTGAAATCCCGCCACTCGGAGCTGAGGGCAAAACCGCTGTTTGAAATCCTCTCAGCCGTTATTCCCGAACCTACATAGAGAAAATTCGTCAGACTGAGATCTTTTTCAATATCGTCCGCCCACTTGATTTTCGCTTTGAAGCTCAGAGCGTAGGTCTTATCCTTTTCTAACTTGTCGATCTCCCCTGCTTTCTGTCCGAGGATGTGCTCGGAGCTCAGGGTGAAGCCTACATTAGTGAGTATATCTCCGCTTCCCCAAAAGGAGATTTGTCGGACTTTCCTCAGCGGTAAAACTTCGTCCGTAGTTATCTCATCCTTTAATATCTGCGAACGAAAAGTCGAAACCGTTGCAGATCCGAAGCATTCCGAATCAATGAACAGATTTTTATTTGCTCTTTTCAGGCTTTCAGTCACTACAGCGGTAATGTTTTTCGTTTCTACCTCTATAAATGATTTAGCCGCACTTTCGGTAATGTAACCTGCCTCATTGATTTTTTTGAGTTCCTCGGCATTTATTTCTACATTTTTTGCATTCTGCTTTACTTGCGTAGCCAGACCTTTTTCCGGGTCCGATACAAAAGATGTGATCTCACCGAGCTGTTTGTCGACCTTCATCCACGCTTCAAGCATACGCTTTTCACGTTCGGTAGCACCTGCGGAGTAATCTGTCGACGTCGCTACGGGCATTTCAAGTCTCGAAGTCTCTTTTATGTCACCGTCAACCGTCATATCCGTACGCATAAACACGCTCAGATACTCTTCAGGCTTACTGTAGTCAAGAGTCAGACCGTCACGGGCGAACGCTTTGATTTTAAAAACGTCACCGAAATTGAGATAGCCGATACCGTAGGAATCAAGCGAGTAGCATTGATACTCAGTACCCTTTACGGCATTGAGGATTTCGGGTAACCAACGCTGCCGTTCTTCGTCCGTTCCTTCTGCTATAAGAGGCTGACGGAGCTTTACGGACACTGCTGTGTCTGCATTCACTCCGTCTGCCATAAGATAAACATTATCCTCCTGAGGCTGACGTGAAAAGATAACCGAATTTGCAGGACCGTACTTTTCAGTAATCGTAAGATTTTTGAAATTGCTGATTTCAAGCGTATGAACGGGAGCTTTCATCCGACCGTTGCCGTCTGTGACATAAACGATATAAAGCTCATCGACATTTTCACCGTTTGCATCCGATTTGAATGTAAAGGAGCAACCTGCACAACGTGCGATATCGTCAAGAACATCACGGTAAAAGTACGTCGAGCCTTCATCATCTGATGTATTAAGATACTTTTCTTCCCTGATCTGCTTTTCAACGTTTTTCAGCTCGTCGATATTCGCAACCGTAATTCCGCACGCTTCAGCTACAAGCAGAAGATAGTCTTTCAGCGTGACCGGGTATGAAACCTTCAGCTTGTACTCCTGCATGGTCTTATACATATAGTCGTAACAAATCAGCTTCGTCACACACTCTCTGTCATCATACTCAGGTGCTTCAGCTACGATGTACGTACCGTAGTTTACCGTTTTTTCGTTACCGTCTTTTTGGGCGGTAAGACTGTTATCACGGATCAGACAGCCTTTTTCAGCCTTTCTGTAATCACCTTTGAGTACGATATCAAGACAACGCATTACGGAAGTATACAACGCACCGTCAAAATGAGGATTGAACGTGTCGATATTCTCTTCCGACAGCGGTATTTCCTCCGTCTGAGTTTTCATCGTACCGCTGTACGAGAGCGTTTTTCCGTACGATTCAATTATTTCTTTGAATGTCATTCGCTCAGCTCCTTCTCTTATTGGCAATTATACTGAACGAAACGGAATCAAAAACGCTTTTACTTATGTCGTTTTTATTCCATTTCCTGATTTTATTGACAACGTCTCCGAAGTAAAAGGATGCCGTTTCAAACTGCTGTCGCTCAACACAGTACGCTCTGACGATCGTTTCCGCCTGATTGAGAATCGAAGTCAGCAAGGCTCTTTCCTCTGCCGTCTGTCTGCCGATTTTGACCTGCAGCTTCGGGAAAATTCCGATAAGAGTGCCTTTACTCTCTCCCGTCATACTTCGCCCTGAGCCTTCCGCCCACAGCTTATAGTCATCAAGACTTGCTTCGACCACAGTCTTAGGAAACGAGTACCACACATTATCCTTTTTGATAGCAAAAGGATCCTTGCAGTTTTCTATCGTATCATCTGTAAATGTTTCGTAACTCACAGCACACCTCCGTTAGTCGCAAACGTGAAACGCTCCTGATTTTTATTATGAGACACAGACACTTCTTTACTGTCAACGTAGAACTTGTTCACAATAGGTATCGATATCCTCTCGGCTATCTTCTCGGCAAGAATATTCATCCACTCAGTATTGTTTTCAAGCGGAAGAACAGCTTCTGCACCTGCCTCACCTGCGATGATATGCTGACCCGTGCCGGGATTGTTTACGATACCGCCTCTTGCAAGACGAGGAATAGAAACGTAAGGAATATTAAATCCGATTGTCATACCTGAAAGAGAACCGAAAATCTCCTTATCCGGTACCTTTACCGAGATTGAATTTACCTTTCCCACAATCCAGTTTATGCCTTTTTCAAACACCGATATAGTCGCATTCAATGCCGCCTTTGCACCTTCCGTTATGGCTGAAAATTTTGTTTTCCACCATTGTGCGGTAAATACCGGTCGGATATTTGAATTCCAGAAGTTTTTGACGTTCGCCCACATTCTGCCTACGGCACTTTGTGCGGCGGTTTCGTCAAGCGGTTCTTCGCTCTTTGTGACGGCTATACCGTCTTTTATAAGTGCAATACCAAGCGGAAGACCGACCACAGTACAGCACAGAAGTACACCGAAAACAATTTCAAATCCGCCGAGAAGATACTTTTTCATATCCTCCATAACATCTGAAGCATTCTTCTTCATAAACTCCTTGTCAACAGGTTCTTCACTCTTGATTGCCGCCACACCCTGACGGATCATAGCGATACCGAGAGGTAAACCTGCTACATTCAGGCAAAGGATGACACCGAAAACTATCTCCAGACCTCCGAGAAGATACCTTTTTACATCTTCCATAAAATCAGAAGCATTTTTCTTCAAAAACTCTTTGTCAACAGGTTCTTCACTCTTGATTGCCGCCACACCCTGACGGATCATAGCAAGACCGAGAGGAAAGCCGACTACGCTCAGACAGAGGATGACACCGAAAACTATCTCCATTCCTCCGAGGAGGTATCTCTTAGTATCTTCCATCATCTCCTGAGTGTTTTTCTTCATATTTTCTTTGTTCGGCTGCTCTTCGCTCACCATCGTCTTTATGCCTTTTTTAATAAGGGCAATACCGAGAGGCAGACACGCGGTAACAAAGCATAGCAGAACACCGAAAACTATCTCAAAACCTCCGAGAAGATACTTTTTGATAGGTTCGAAAAAGTTTTTGACCGCTGTGGGAAGCGCATCCCAATTCAGTGCAACGACTGCCACAATTCCCGCGATACCTGCTACTATGAGAGCTATACCCAAGGGAATCATAACACCCGTACAAAGAAGTATTATACCTATCACGAGGAATGCAGCTGATGCAATGCCGAGTATGGTACTGATCATCTTTTTCGTTTCATTAGAAAGGCTGTCCCACTTCTTTATCGTTACTGCAACCAGAGCGATTCCGGCAATTACTGCCGCAAGACCCATAGGTATCTGTCCGCAGGCAAGCAGGATGAAGCCTACAGCTACAAGCGAAACACCAAGAAGCACACTTACTTCATGGATGTGCTTTTTAATATCTTCACATATCATCTCAAACTTACCGCCGCTTACGTCGGGCAGTTCAAGTGTCGATGCTGCATTCTCCACGCCTGTAGAGCCTGAAGAGGCAGTATTGGATGAGAGCATATTCTTCTCGTCAAATCCTGCGAGCTGACTTTTCGCTTCTTTCGCTGCTTTTGCCGTCTCTTTGGTTGCCTCCGCCTGCTTTTTCAAGGCTTCAGCGTTATATCCTGCCACTATATCGACTCCTGTCAGGGTCTTAATGAACAGATTAAGATATGCCAGTCCGTACTCTATGTAATACACAACCTTCTCGATTGCAGGTGTCAGGGCATATGATAACGCACCCTTCATAGCATTTACTGTCCTGTTCAGCTTTTCGTTTTCGGAGACAGCGTTTCTGATTACGCTTTTGATTGCCATAAAAGCAGATCTTGCACCGAATATAGTCAAGGTATATTTAGTCATCGTTCTGATCGCTTTTTTAATACCGTCACCCATGCTGTCAGCACTCTTCCTTGCCGACCTGAAGGAATCATCAGATATCCTTTTGAATTTTTTTGTTGAATTATTCAAGGCTTCGAGCTGCGCTTTGAGCTTCTGATACTCTTTGTTTGTACGCAGAGCATCTTCGGGATCTATTCCTTTTGCAACGGAAAGCTTGTTCGTTTCAGCCTCAATCTGTGCCATACGTCTTCTGACACGGGCAAGTGCAGCATCATAATCTTCGACTGTTTTGATTTTTGAAATAAACGCGTCATCGACGAGAGATGTTTTTACATCCGCGTTAACCTCTTTGACCCCTGACTTGTATTGATTCTGAGCAAGTTTTGCCTGTTTTATCCCTGCAGCTTCGGTCTTCTTTTTGCTATATTCATCGATAGCACGGTTGAGTTCCTTCTGCTCGGCGATAAGCTTTTTGGTTTCAATCTCTTCAAGCTTTAATAAATTAACCGCCTGTTCATCGGTAATTGCTTTAGGAAGCATTTCATCCGTTTCCGCCTGAATTTTTTCAATCTCTTGTTTTATCTCTTCAAGTCTTCTCTGAGCCTTGTTGAGTCCGTTTTCATTCACAACGGATACCGGCTTTACTTTTATATCGAGTGCCTCTGCAATCTTTTCAAGCTCGGACTTAACATTATCCGTAACTTTATCAACTTCAGATGTATCAACGTTCAGTTTTGCATCCAGCTTTAACTTTTCGCCCGCCTCTTCGAGGTGTTTTTTCGTGTCTTCGCACATTTTTTCAATGTCATCAAGACCCGCTTCAACACCGTCTGTGTCGAGTTTTGTTTCTACTCTTATAGAACCGTCTGCCATTTAATCACCTCCTGAGAAGAATTTTTCAAACTCATCGATTTTCTGCTGTTCTTCAGCACTTATACGTTCAGGCAGCTTCAGAGCCTCCTGTGACTGTGCCATTTTTGCACGTTGAGTAGGGTCCTTGATTTCATTCAGGTCGTAGTTACGTATTTCACGCACACGTGAAAGAATGCAGTTCTTGTCAAGTCCCTGAATCAGGTCATTAAACCTCCACCAATGCATCTTTGATGTGCTCAGGTCAATTCCGTAGCAGGACTGAAACGAAGCTTCTATAAACCCTGCATCGTAATTTACGTCAAAATCAGGCTCAGAGCCGTCATTCTCATCGTCCGATGACTGTTGACTTCCGCAGCTCAGAAAGATTATTGCTTTTTCGAGTGCTTCTTCAAGACTGTCCCACGGAATAGCTCCGAAAAGCTTAAAAATCACCGCCAGGGTTCTTTCCTGATCGGTGATAGTTTCATCGTTTATAATGACGTAACATTCCTTTGCGACCCGATAGTCAGTATTTATGCTGTACTCCTTGCCGCCTATCGATGCATATTCAGGATACATCAGATCACCTGATTCCCCGAATGTGTACTGTACTTACGCTGAATTCTTTCTGATATCGAGTCGTTCGAAATCTTCATTCTATCCAGATGAGAGAGTCCGTCCTCACCCTTCTTCGTAAGCTCCTCAAAGAGATCGGTGTACATTTCGAAATAATTCACATCTCCGAAAATCTTCTGACAGCCGCCTTCACCGAGGAACTTATCCATAGCCTTTCGCATATCTTTGAAAGCCTGCTTCTGTGCTTCACAGGCTGCCTTCTGATTTTTGGTCATCGGAGATCCTTTGATCCGTGAATCCTGCTGTTTTTCTATCACGAGGAGCTTTTGCTTGAGATTCTGCTGAATACGGTCAATATCCTCATAAGCTTCGCTCAGACGGAAAGGAAGTTCGATATCGCCCAGGGCGAAGGAAATTATATCCCCGTTATCGTTGACTTCGATTTCATATATATCTTTTCGCTGAATTCTTAATTTTTCTGCCATAAATATCTCCTTAAATCAAAATAAGGCGTAGTTATTCACCACGCCTTTATGTTATTCTTCAGGTTCTGTCGGGAAGAGTTCGTTTTCTTCGTCCTCTCCACCCTCTAATGTGCCGAGTGTCAATGACGGAAGAATTACACCGTCTGCAAGCTCGATGTTTACATTTTCGGGATTGCCGTTGAAAGAAACCTTGTATTTGATTTTTACTATTTCACCGCCGTTAAGCTCGAAATCCGTTATCGTTACAGTCGCACCGAAACGCTGAGCCGTGCCGGTATAGCCCGACTCTGTTTTTGTCAGGTCATAAATAGGAATTACAAGTGCCTGCGTTTCACAATCTGAGCCTGTAAGAAGCTCTTTTCTGATTATGTCAACATAATCAAAAACAGGATCTCCTTTGATCGCAGTCTGCTCAACGTCTGTTGCAATCTCGTAACCGTCAACCGTGGTCGATGCATTCTCTTCGTCGACATATGTCTCGGACGTTGTTTTTGCACCGTAGGAAATCGGCAAAGAAACGATACCTTTACCCATTCTGTTCCAGTCGGTAACCTTCAGCGAAACGTCTGTTCCGTTCGCCCAGACAGTCACACGGCAGAATTCAATCTCATCCGCATTTTCAAGCTGTGAGTCAAGACGGTATACAAGTGTATAATCATCTGTCTTCTGTACAAGCGAAGATGCGGTGCCAAGCTTATAGGCAAAAACAAGCTCTTTGTTCTTGTTATAAAAGGCCATATATGTGCTTGACTGTGTACCTACACTTGATGTGTTTCCGCAGATCATTATCGTCGCTCCGTTACGAACACGGAAGAAGTCACTCGCATAAATACTTGAACTCGTATGAGAAACGACCGTACCGCTTTCATCGATTGCACTTTTAGGAGTAAGACTGAGCTTGCTCAGGCAAAAGCAGGTATTGAGATAAAGTGCGACTTTGCTGCTTTTAATCTTATCTGCCATCGTCACACCTCCATTAAGAAAGTGTCATGGTGTTATCAGCAGAAAGGGAAATCGTCTTCTTTTCGGGGTTACCGTTGAGGGAAATCTTATACTTGATTTTAACTACCTCACCACCATTGAGTTCAAAATCCGTAATTGCAATAGTCGCACCGAATTTCTGTACCTCACCTGTGTACTTGTCATCTGTCTTTGTCAGGTCATAGATATTAGCAAGAACGACCTGTGTTTCGCAGTCTGAACCCGTTGCAAGACGTTTTCTGATGCTGTCAACATAGTCGAAGACACGGTCACCCTTCATCGCAACCTGCTCGGCATCAGTACCGATTTCATAGCCTTCCACCGTTGTGGTTGCATTGTCCTCGTCGACATATGTCTCTGTTGATGTCTTGGCACCGTAAGAAATCGGAAGGGATGAGATACCCTTACCCAGACGTGCCCAGTCCTCAGGCGAACCTGCATTCGCTACGTTAAGAAAGACCGCTACCTTACTTGATTTAATCTTGTCCGGCATATTATTTTCACTCCTTATCATAAATTAAGCGGCACTGTATCTGATACCGGGAATTTGTAAGATTTCCCGACACATCAAACAAGTAGCCGCTTGAAATTGCTTCTATTTTTGAGGGTGTAAGACCCTCTTTCATTTCAGGGAAGACTTCTTCCCGTGTGCATTTTTCGAGCCACTCTTCAAAGTCCTCGAAAAACCCGCTGTTATCAATGTTTGTCCGCACCTCATCGCTGTAATTGAGCCTTGCTGCAAAAACGAAAACGAACTGTCTTTCACTTGAGCCGTCAAGATACCGTCTTACAACCGTCTGTGACGGTACTTCCTCGATTGAGTAAGTATCGGGATTCTCAGGCAGGAAGTCAATGTTTACTTCTGCAAGCTCGGCAAGATACGGACAGGTCAGTATAAAGGTTTTAACACTTTCGATTATCGTCATTTTATTTTCCTCGCAAATTCTTCGGTTGATCTTATGATGTCGTACTTGTTATCAAGCCAACAGCGTGTAACCCAATGAGGGCCTCTCAACGGTGCACCTTGGTATTTCATAACACGGTCAGTAACAACTTTTTGACCGTATTTCGGTGCCCAAGTGCTTCCTGTAGGCTCATAAATCATTACTTTTCCATACCAATGGAAACGAGAATACGGCTGATTGTAGACTATACCGTCCTTATCAGCAGTCATTTCCGCTGTGTTTTTCAAAGGGCCTGAGCTAAAAGGAACATACGGATCAGACCTTCTCATAACTTCACTTGTAAAGAAAGCCTGCACCCTTCCGCCCTTTTCAAGACCGTGGTTTTCAAGAACCTTTGCCGCATCGGAAAAATCAACCTTAACAGTAAAAAGTCTGTCAGCCATTACTTACCCGTGATGGTGACATTGTCAACAAGTGAACCGCACACGTTCGGTTCAACCTTCATCACAGTCACCGCCTCTTTTCCGTTAAGCTCTTTAAATGACGATATATCGGGACAGTCACCCTTCACGACTCTGTCATCCTTCTGCACGGTCCACTTTTTACCGAAAGTCTTTACATTTTCAGGTGAAGAAATAATCATTATGCTGTCTTCGCTCTCCTGACCTTTTCCTGACTGTACGATACCCGTAGAGCCGTACCAATAAAAACCCCGTACGACCTTACGGGTGTAAACATCCTTGTTGTCAACAACAGCGTGGTGAAAAATTGTTATCGTATGAGGAAACATCTTATCACCTCTTCATTCCGCCGTAGCAGAGTCCCGTACCCGAAAGGTACAGCATAGCCTTGCGGTGCATCTCCGCCTCGTAATCAGCCTGTGTTCTTACCTTAAACGAAACGGAATGATTTCCGACGGATTCGCTCTGCACCTGTCTGTCGCTGTTCTGCTTATAAAGCACCTCGGCGACGGCACAGACAGCTGATTTGTACTTCTCCTCAATCTGCTCGTGAACGAGGTTATCACGGCATAAAACAAGAGTGTCGACAAAGGCATCAGCCTCTCTCAACACTCTTTTAAACTCCGTAACGTTCGGGATGATGCTTCCTGCGTAAGTTTCAACATAAAACTTATACATTCACATCATTCCTTTGTGTGGCAGAAAACACCTGCAAGCTTGTTCTGGTATACATCTGCAAGAGAAACAAGACGGTAACCGTACTTCCAGGAATCTGATTTCTGATTCTGCTCCGGAGTGACAATCTTCGGCTTCACGAGCTTATTGAACTGCATAAGTGCAGTCGGATGGATAATCATAAAGTTGATTTCCTTTGCACCTTCAGCCTTTGCATAACCGCCCTTTTTCTGTCCTTCAGTCTTACCGTCAAACTGAGTGATTGCAGTATAGAAACGAGTCTGAGGAACGCTGATAATCTTTGAAAATTTTTCAAGAGCTTTTCTCGATGCTGTAGTGTCCATATCCTCAATGGGACCGAGGAATGTTGATGTTGTCAAAAGGATTCTGCCCTCATAAGGAACCTCATCTTCGTCCATCGTCGTAATAGCTGCTCGAATCTCTTCGATAGCTGCTTTACCTGTGGTAACATTCTTTTCTACCTTTGTGATACCTTCCTTTGAAGCATACTTTGCGAAACGGTAAGCATCAAGTTCAGGAACAACCTTTTCGCGAATAAAATTACCCGCCATGTTGGCGAAGACAACACCGCCTGTTTCGATGTTGTCAAGTTCATCAACATCAAACATTCGACCTCTGTCGAATTCACATTTTACTGTCTGCCATGTGAGTGTAACATCGCCGTCGACATAGCCGCTGTTACGGTCATAGTCAGCAAGGCCATCCATGTCGAGCATAGGAATGACAATTTCATTCGCATTGTAACCCTCTTTTACGAGATCCTGTGCTCCGTCAAGAGCTGATGAAAGTGAAGCCTGCTTGTAGACTTCATCAAGCATCGGTGTATATTTTTTGGCAAGTTCTATTGCATTTGGCATAAATTAATTCTCCTTCTTTGTACTTAAACCGAAGGCTGCACGAAGTTTTGCATCATCATCGCCCGTTTCGACGTGGTCAAGACCTGATTTATTCTTCTTATCCTCGCCAAACAGATAAGCCTTCGACTCCTTCAGAGGGTCAATCTGCTCTGTAAGGCCTGTGATCGTGTCCTTATCCACGGTAACCTTTGACATATCGATGTGCGGCATAATGTCGTTTACATCCTTCGGTTTGTATTTTGTTGTGATTTCTGTTTTGACTGCTGATATCTTCAGCTTTTCGTTAAAGCTCGATGTCAGGTTGTCGATATTCGTCTTATGCTCACCCTTCAACCTTTCAATCTCGCTCTTGAGCGACTCATTGTCGCCTGCTTTTTCCTTAAGGGTGTCGTATTCCTTCGTCTTGTCAGAAAGTGCGGTATTGACGCTCTGCAGCTGCGTTTCAAGACCGTCATACTTTTCCTTGCTGACATAATTACCTGTCGAGAGGTCAGCAAGTCTGATCGTTGACTCCTTTGTTTCCTCTTCGATTCTTGCGAATGTTTCATCAGAAACAACGCCCTTTAAAAGTTCAAGATTTTCCATAAATACTCCTTTGTTTTTATATCCGGTGTCTCCGGAAGTATTAAACAGTTTATATCCCGTGTTCAGGGGAACTGAGCACTTTATATCCCATACTCAGGGGATGGTATAAAAAAAGACAC
>JAGBFD010000058.1 GCA_017936645.1 Clostridia bacterium | reverse complement strand
GTTCAGACTTCTACACAATGTACAACTTCGTTGAAAAGCTCCGCGGCAGAGAGGATATGGACGTCATCGACGTTTACGAGGCTATGGATATGTTCCTTCCGGGTATGTTTGCATACTATTCGGTACTCGAAGGCGGTAAGCCGATGGATATCCCGAACCTCAGAGATCCCGAAGAGAGAGCAAAGTGGAAGGATGACACTCGCTGCACAGATCCGAACGTTGCAGGCGATATGCTTATCCCGAGCTACTCAAAGGGCAATCCCGACTTCCCTGACTCAACATACGAAAGAATCAGAAAAATGTACGAGGAAAAACTCGCAGAAAGACAGAATAAAAAAGCTGAGTAAATTAAATTCTACCCAAAAATATTTCTGTTCAACATAACAAACAACCCTGTAACAACGATTCCGCTGTTGCAGGGTTGATTTTTATTTGTAATGGGTTTTACAAAGATTGCTTTTATTTTTAAGTATATCTGTTAATATTGTTACTGCATCCTACCGTATCACAGAGTAAATAAGAGGCTGTTTTTTTATCGGAAAGTCCGAGAAAGACATAGCGTCATTGAATTTCTGTACGGCTGATGCAAACTTTGATTCATCATCAGAATACAGCACGGCAACCGTGTCCCCTTTACTGATTCCGTCTCCCGTCTTAGCCTTCAGAATTATACCTGCAGAAAAATCAAGCTCATCTTCCTTTGTGTTTCGTCCTGCACCGAGCATCAGCGAAGCTATGCCGATTTTTTCAGCATCCATATACCCGATGTATCCGTCAGTCTCCGCTTTGATTTCATAGTTGTATTCAGCTTTCGGGAAAAGCGATGTATCGGAAATCCACTCAGGATCACCGCCCTGCTCACGAACCATTTCTTTAAGCTTATTAAGTGCCGAGCCATCAGCGATCGCACCCTTCGCCATTTCAATACATTTTTCCTTATCTTTGCCTGTTACAAGAGTAAGCATGTCTGCCGCAAGTTCAATGCACACCGCTGTCAAATCTTCACAGCCGTTGCCTTTGAGAGTTTCTACGGCTTCAATTACTTCAAGAGAATTGCCGACGGCATTACCCAACGGAATATCCATATTCGTGATAACCGCAACTGTATCTCTGCCTGCAGCTTTGCCGATTCCGACCATCGCCTTTGCAAGAGCTTCGGACTCTTCCACACTTTTCATAAATGCACCGCTGCCTGTTTTCACATCGAGAACGATTCCTTTTGAACCTGCCGCCAATTTCTTACTCATAATGCTCGAAGCGATAAGCGGGATGCTGTCAACCGTAGCCGTGTCATTTCGCAGAGCATAGAACTTTTTGTCCGCAGGTGCTAAGTCACCTGACTGACCTACGACACAAAGACCGATTTTATTGACCTGATTCAGAAAATCCTCACTCGAAAGCGATGTTCTGAAACCCTCAATAGATTCAAGCTTGTCAACCGTTCCGCCCGTATGACCGAGACCTCTGCCTGACATTTTTGCGACCTTTCCGCCGAGCGAAGCAACTATCGGAGTCACAATCAGAGTCGTCTTGTCACCGACACCGCCTGTACTGTGTTTATCCACGGTATAGCCATCTATCCCTGACAGATCCACCATATCGCCGGACTTCGCCATCTCCATAGTAAGAGTCGCCGTTTCCCTTTCGGTCATACCGTTAAAGCATATCGCCATAAGAAGAGCCGTTATCTGATAGTCCTTTATACTTCCTTCAAGGCTTTCTCTGACGAAAAATTTTATTTCTTCGTCTGTCAGCTCTTCAGCGTTACGTTTTTTGAGAATAATATCATAAATTCGCATTTGATCACCTCTTGAATTCACTTTGTACAATATAGCATATTCTCTCAGAAAAGTAAAATAAAAGCAGTCGAATTTTGATTGATAAATTCGCACAAGAAAAGGGACTGCAAAAGCAGTCCCTGATTTCTCAATTGTATTATTATTTATCGCCCTTAGATTTTTTTGCATTGTCATACTTTTCAGCCTCGAAAACGTAATCGTTTCCGGGAAGGATTGCATTGAGAAGGATACCTGCAATAGCCGCAACAGCAAGAGCTGTGAGTGTGACTGTAACCTTGCCGATTGTGAAGCTGATGCTTCCGATACCGAGGGCACACACAAGGATAACTGCCGCTACGATAAGGTTACGGCTCTTTGAGAAATCAACTTTATTCTCAACAACGTTTCTCACACCGATACCTGAAATCATACCGTAAAGGATGAATGAGATACCACCGATAATAGCTGTAGGAATTGAACTGATAACTGCAGCGACTATCGGGAAGAAAGAGATGCCCACTGCGAAAACTGCTGCTATTCTGACAACCTTCGGATCATAAACCTTCGAAAGTGCGAGAACACCTGTATTCTCACCGTAAGTTGTATTTGCAGGAGCTCCGACAAGTGAAGCAAGCGTTGTGGCAATACCGTCACCTACAAGTGTTTTGTGAAGTCCGGGATTTGCGATAAAGTTTTTACCGCAGGTAGCGCCTATAGCTGAAATATCACCGATGTGTTCCATCATCGTAGCGAGTGCGATAGGAGCGATTGCGATAACAGCATTCAGGATTTTACCTGTATCTTTAAAGTCTACACCGAGTACAGTTGCCTCTTTCACGATAGGAATACCGATAAGTCCGTCAGAAGCGAAAATTTTACCATTTGCAATATTTGAAGCGATAGCCTGAACACCTGAAAAATCAACAGCCATCGGTTCATATCCGATTACGTTACCTACGATAATTGCGATGACATATGAACCCACAACACCGAGAAGAATCGGAATAATCTTTGCCATTCCTTTACCCCAGATATTGAAGATAATTACGATCGCAAGAGCAATAAGAGCAAGCGGCCAGCAGGTTTTACAGTTGTTTACGGCAGATCCTGCAAGACTGAGACCTATGGCAATGATGATCGGTCCCGTAACTACGGGCGGGAAAAATTTCATAATTTTTGTAACCCCGACAACTTTGATCAGCAGAGCAAACACAAGGTAAATCAGTCCCGCAACTGCAACACCGAGACAGGCATACGGGAGCATTTCTTTATTAGAAGAACCGTCAGCAAGTTTAGGTGCTATCGCTGCATAACCTCCGAGAAAAGCAAATGAAGAACCCAGGAAGGCAGGAACCTTTCCTTTCGTTACAAGGTGGAAGAACAAGGTGCCGAGACCCGCCATAAGAAGTGTGGTAGAAACGTTAAGTCCTGTCAGCAGAGGAACAAGCACCGTTGCACCAAACATCGCAAATGTGTGCTGAATACCTAAAACCAGCATTTTGGGTGCTCCGAGTACTGATGCATCATGAATACCTTGTTCACCAACGACAAATTTTTCTTTTTTCGCCATAAACAACATCCCTTCAATTATTTTTATATCCGATGACCGTGCGGTCATTAATACCAAAAGAAAAAATCCTGCCCGTAACAGACAAGACTTTTGAAACCGATATTAAACAAATCTTGTCGGCATAAACATATTGCTTCGCAGACCTCTTTTGTATAATTTTATATCACAATGTACCGCTTGTCAACAAGATATAGTGGTCAGCATAAATTTTCTAACTTTTGAACAAAAAAGCAGCCTTGGATTTTATATCCAAGGCTCTGCTCTCAATCAGCTATTTTTTCACTTTTTCGTTGCTGATTATGGAAACATTCTTTTTTGTTTCCAGTCTGTCAAAGTACTTTTTGAATCTCACGGCTACACGTGCATCATAGTTGCAGTTCGGACAGTGAAAATTAGCTCTGAAAAACTGATTGGAATATCTCCAGTCGGTGAGCTGTTCTCCTTTTGAACCGCACTTATCACACTTAAATGACAAAAGAGACTTGTCTACAAGCGGGTGATTGATATTTCCGATCGCATGAGGTCTGTACTGCAGTTTCTGATAAAATGCATCGTCACATTTCACAACGTGGTCAAAGAAATCCTTTTCATCAAAAACCTTTTTAAGACACTCCGCAGTCACCATACTGTCATCCAATGCTCTGTGATGCGCAAAAAGTTCAGGATCAACCCCTACAAGCTCTGCTGCAGCAAATAAGCCAATCTGCTTTGCTTTCGGAATTTCTTTTTTCACCTGAAAATAATGCTGGATGTCGAGATAATTCGTGAGAAACGGTAAAACCTGAAGTCCGTTGAGATAACGGTAGTTTTCAATAAGCACTCTGATGTCTCCGTCGCCCCAGGTCAGAATAACATTTTCCCTTCCGCCGATCCATTGCTTGAATTCGCTCATCACCTTAGTAAAAGGCTCACCGTTTCTTACTTCATCGTTGGTAATGTGAGTAAGTCTTTTTACATTACCGCGAAGCTTTTTACCGATCTGAGAGCGAACCATACAGGAAAATTCATCAACGTAGTTGAGGTTTTCGTCGAGCATAACAGCTCCTACTTCAATCACTTCATTGATGAACCCTTTGATACGTTTGGCATAGGTGTTATTCCATTCGAGGTCCATAACAATATAGTGCATCGCTTCTCCTTTCCTCAATAAAGGATAAGACAAGTATACATTATTGTTAAAAGGATTTCAACCGGAAATTTTAAATCAGGAGACTTTTTCTATTTCTTTTCTCAGATGTTCTATAATTCTTTTTTCAAGACGTGATATATAGCTCTGAGAAATACCGAGTATATCCGCCACCTCCTTTTGTGTATGTTCCTTCTCTCCGTACAGTCCGAATCGCATTGACATAATAGTCCGTTCACGTTCACTCATTGAGTTAATTGTCTTTATAAGAAGGTTTTTCTCATCCTCAAGCTCGATGTCTTTATTTACAAGATCCGCTTCGCTTCCGAGTATATCTGAAAGTAAAAGCTCGTTACCGTCCCAATCCACATTCAGGGGTTCATCTATAGACACTTCATTTCTCAGCTGACTCGTTTTTCTCAGAAACATAAGTATTTCATTTTCGATACACCTTGAAGCATAAGTCGCAAGTTTAATATTTTTATCAGGACGGAAAGTGTTGACCGCTTTTATAAGTCCGATAGTTCCTATCGAAACGAGATCTTCTATGCCGATACCTGAATTTTCAAATTTTTTTGCTATGTATACCACAAGCCTCAGATTGTGAACTATCAGCTTCTCTCTGACGGACTCATCTCCCTTTGAAAGCTCTTCCATAAGTAGCAGTTCTTCCTCTTTACTCAGAGGCGGAGGCAACGTTTCGGGACCGTTTACGTAGTAAACCGTATTTTGTTCATCCGATTTCATTTTCAGAATGATATCTCTGATTTTATTTAACAGCTTGAACATAAATCTTCTCCTCGTCAAATATTGCGGGATTAAGTATCAACTCATACTCACCCCTTGAAAGATTATTTTTTGTGACCGCAATATAAACTTCATTTGTTTTTATGCTGTGAGAAACAGACTTCACTTCAATACTGTCAGGTCTGAATACAGGCAAAATCCCTGTCCCTGATACCGTCTGATGCATTACGAGTCTCATTTCGGGCGAAGCTGAAATATCCTCACCGTCAAGAAACTCACGTACCGTGTCAGGAACTATCTTTTCGAGGCTGTCAAACTCGCCGAGTATCACAGGATATCCGCTGAAGCTTTCGCAAAGAGTGTTGCCGGTATCTATGAGTGCTGTCAGACTGACCGTTTTTCCCTTATAGAAGATTTTTACGAGAGCGACTGAATCTTTCGGTGCACGTCTTGCAGTAAAATGTGAAACTGCACTCACCACAGCAAAGCTGACAACGGTAGAAATCGCCAGAATGGAAAGGTCAATATCAAAGTAAACCGCGCCGTTACTGTAGATCATACCTATCGGTGTTACCGTAACCCACAGTACATACATAATTCCACCGAATGCAAAGCTGACACCTAAAAACGTAAAAAAGCTTCTGAAAAATGACGGAAAGTTTTTAAATCCGAATGTTCCTGATACGATTAATACGGTAACAATCAATCTTAGCAAAATCTCAACGACATGATGAAACTCCGGCAGAAAAATCACAAGTCCGTAGAACGCACCTATGGTTGCCCCCAGGAGTATTCTCAGGCGACTTGTGTGCTTTTTCATTATCATAGACGAACACATCAGAAGCATATAATTTACAAAAAGATTCACTACTATCAGCACATCGGCATAAACTATCACCTCAACCACCTCGCTGATATTATAAAAGATGCGGACGGATTTTTTTGTCGCAAACAGACAGACAAAAATAAAAGGAGCCGTCTCCGACTCCTTTTGTGTATTTACTTGTAAAGTATAAGCTTACATATCAGATGTGCCGGAAGATAAAGTTTATTCTTCGTAAACCATAACATCAGCCAGTCAAGTGATTTTGACCTGAATTTATTTATATCACAATCAGCGAAAGATTTTCTCATCATCTCAGAGTTTCCGATGCGTTTAAGCACGCTGTAGCTTTCTTCAGGTTTGTTGCGGTAAACATTTCCCAAAAGCATCGGGAATAGAGACCTGATGGTATACTCACCCAGATCCTCATAAAAAATATGCGACTGAGTGCAGTTTTCTGAGTAATACTTCACCTTGAGTGACCAGTTCCACGAAATCCATTTGTCGTAATCAGGGACATATTTCTGACGTTGAAGACTGTCATCACGTATCCTGTAGCACAGCACGGGGAGGTCCACGGCGACAAAGCGTTCAGCAGTAGAGTACGCCTGCATATTGAAAGGTCCGTCCTCTACCATAAGAAGCTTTTCTTCGAAAACAATCCCGTTTTTCTCAAGAAAAGCTCTTTTATAGAGATTACGCCAGACAAATATTATCCGCATTTTTGAAGAAATATAGCACAGTTCTTTTTCCATATCTTCGTGGGTCAGGAGCTTCTCAGTTTCAAACGAAGTGCGGACAACGCCTCTTTCGCCTGTATTTTCCGTGAAAGTAAAGTAAGAAGTCTGCAGAATATCAGCATCAAACTCTACGGCTTTTGCGTAAATCTCCTTTACCTTATCACCTTCAAGGTAGTCGTCACTATCGACAAAGAATATATAGTCACCTTTCGCCACACGAAGTCCTGCGTTTCGTGCAGATGCAAGTCCACCGTTCGTTTTATGTACTACACGAATTCTGTCCGGGTAACTTTCCGCAAAGCGGTCACACATCGCGGGACAGACATCGGGTGAGCCGTCATCGACAAGTATTATCTCGTAATCATCCATAGTCTGCGAAAGAATGGATTCCACACATTGCGAAAGATATTTTTCGACTTTATAAACCGGCACTATGTAACTCAGTTTCATAAAAACGCCTCCGCCTTTAATTACAATTCCCTCTGAACATACAACTAAATTATACTTTAAATTTGTTCAAAAAGCAAATTTATTTCACACTTGCAAAAAAGAATAATGCTGATATAATGTAATTAACAAACTTTAAGGAGTATCTGAAATGAAAAAGTTTTCTAAAATAATCGGAGTTATCTCCATTCTGGCTGTAATCATTTCTGTTTTCTGTGCTTGTGATATAAGTTTCGGCGAGAAAGAAACCACCACCGAACCGTCGGTTATGACTGACGAACACACCGAAGACGAAATCACTCAGCCTGTATCCGACACAACCTCAACCACGACTACAACTATCACAAAAAAGGAAACAGACAGCCTCGATACTATACTTAACAATATCAAGGATTTTCCCCTCGGCACTGCAGGTTCCGTAACGAAGGGGTATCAGATAGTATACAAGCTTCTCAACTACACTCAGAACAGCGAGTTTACTGCAGATGAAGCCAAGCAGGACTATGCTAACTTCAAGGCAGATCTGAGCGATACACAGAAAATTCTGTATGAAGAAAATCTTTTTGAGATTGACTATATCGCAAGACAGGTCATAGAAAATCCGGAGCTTCTCAGTCAGCATCTTGAAAACTGTGAGCCGATTTCAAAAGACGGAAAAATCTCACTTTCAAACTATGAAAAGCTCTACGAAATAATCTCGGAATAACATAAAAACAGACGGTCTTACCGTCTGTTTTTTCTTGACTGCATATATAAATTGTGGTATATTTTATTCAATATAATTTAGATAAAACGGAGGAAAACTTATGTCAACAGCAAAACAAGGTGCAAGAATGATTTTTGATTTTTGCAAAGTAATCATTGACAAGCACGGTCCCCGTCTCCCCGGCAGCGAAGAAGAAAAAGCTGCACAGGCTGACATTGCAAAAATAATGGAAAACGCTACAGGAGTGAAACCGACTGTCGAAAAATTCAAGCTCGCTCCCTGTGCAAGCATCGGTGCTATCCCCTACCTCGGTTATGCGGGTTTTGCAGCTCTCGCTCTTTATTACATTCATCCGGTTGCATCATTCATTGTGTCTCTGTGCACATTGCTTTTTGCAGTTGTTCAGGTTTTTACCTATAAGGGATGGTTCGACAGATTCTTCAAGCAGGAAGAAAGCTGCAATGTTTACTCGGTAATGGACGGCAAAGGTCCGATCGATCATACGATCGTTTTCAGCGGTCACGCAGACAGCAGCTGGCTCTGGCAGATGGCTGTAAAGAACCCTAAGACAATGATCCTTCGTACAGTTCTTGGTGTCGTTGGCGTGGTTTCAATTATTATCGGTTCGCTTCTTCGTTTCTTCGCAGGTATGTGGAGTGTTGTAAAGCCCGAAGAAATGCATACAGGATACTACATTTTCCTTCTTGTCGTACCTCTTCTTTTCGTTTACGGTCTGTATTCACTTTGCATCTACCTTTCACACGACAAGAAAAAGGCATCTCCCGGTGCTATGGATAACCTCACAGGCGTAGGTGCTTCAATCTTTATGGGTAAGTACTTCAAGGAAAACCCCGACAAGCTCCCTGATAACTGCCGTGTAATCATCGCTTCGCTCGGTAGTGAAGAAGCAGGACTCAAGGGTTCTGAGGCATTTATGAAGGCTCACGCAGGTGATAAGGATTTACTTATCAATCCGTACTTTTTCAATATCGACAGTCTTCGTGACTACGAGCATTTCAACGCTGTCAAGGGCGATTCCTGGCTTATGTCAAAGTTTGACGATGATATGAAAAATATGCTCGTCAAGGCATTTGAAAATGCGGGCGTCAAGCCGAACATCATTTCAAATCCCGTCGGTGGTTGCGACAGTACACCGATCTGCCGTGCAGGCTACAAGACGATCACTTTTGCTGCACAGAAGCCTGATGTTACTGACTACTATCATACATACCGTGACACTTGCGATGGACTCGATATGAATACACTTGAAAAGAGTGTAGACATCATCATCGACGTAACAGAGCAGATTCACGAGCACCACAAGAAGAACGGTTATAAGCTTACAAAATGTAAATAATAAAAATTAAAACCTCCCGATCGGGAGGTTTATTTTTTAGATGCAAGATACATAAGTGAGTGGTTACTTATGAGATTTAATTTTTCCGAACACAGAGAACCGTACCCTGTCTTTATGTTAACAGTTATATACTGTTTAATTCTTTATAAATCAATTCAAATATTTTGGGATCAACGCAGCAAAAAACAACTTTCATATCATAATCCTTGTTTTCTCTGAGCCAGTTATATACCGTTTTCACTGCTGTTTTGCAAGCTTCCTTTTTGGGATAGCTGAATTTTCCTGTAGAGATTGAGGGAAACTCAATACTGTGGATTCCATGCTTTTTAGCAAGATTAAGACTATTGATGTAGCTTTTTGCCAGATTATCCTGACAGTTCTCTGTAGGATATTTCGGACCGACAGTGTGGATAACATATTCAGCTTTAAGACGATAGCCACCTGTAATTTTGGCTTCTCCCACACGGCAACCGCCGAGTTTCGAACATTCTTCCCTGAGTTCAGGTCCTGCAGCACGGAGAATTGCTCCGTCAACTCCGCTGCCGCCAAGGAGAGATTTATCTGCCGCATTCACGATACACTCACAGTCCGAAAGTGTGATGTCTCTGTCGCTTATATACATTCCTTCAAAAGGACCTTTAAGAAAATCACCGTGTGATTCAGCTTCAGGGATACCGTTTTTTCGAAAATCATTACGAAGAGCCATAAGAATTTTGCCGAGATTGTTTTCGCCTTCACCGGTTCTTATATCTACACCCCAGTAAACATCCTTCCAGTAATTGCCCTCCTTGAGATTTTTATCTCCTGTATCGAGCAAATCCTGTGCAAGTGTCGGATTCTGCGTAAACTTCGCATATACAACCTGCTCCATAATATTGAATTTCACTTCATCTCAGTCTGGCCGCATATCAATCTTTTGGCCGAGTCTTTTTGCTTCATCGGATGACAGATTCGCAAAACTCTTCATTTCATCCGGATTCAGGCACTTTTGTGCCTGATAAGCTGCCTCGGAATTATAATATGTTATGCCGTCAAAAAATACTTTTGTGGGATAAAAATTACTTAAGAATTCGTATTCCTCGCGAAACCAGTCAATCTCTTCACGAGGAGTTTCATAATACCTCACTTCTACCATCTCCTCTCTTAATATTTTCAAGCAAGTATTATTCAGCTTGTCCGATCTTTTCAATGTATTCCACAGGCATTCTGTCTTCCCTGTGCTCTATTTTTTAATTGTAACACAGAGGCAAAAAAGGGTCAAGCAAAAGCCAAAACCTCCCGATTAACGGGAGGTTTTTTACAATGAATTAATACTTAGCAAGGTATGTCTCGATTTCCCACTGTGAGATTGAAGTGCGGTAGCCTTCCCACTCTTTTCTCTTGGCTTCGATAAACTTTGTATAAACGTGATCACCGAGTGACTCTTTGATAAAATCACTTGCCTCAAAAGCATCCACAGCTTCTTCAAGCGAGCCGGGAAGTGATGTGATGCCGTCTGCTTCTCTCTCTTCGGGAGTCATATCAAAGATATTCTTGACAGTTGATTTCGGAGGCATATAACCTTTTTCAATTCCGTCAAGACCTGCAAGAAGACAGAGTGCCATTTCAAGATACGGGTTGCAAGCAGGGTCTGCACTACGGAGTTCAACTCGTGTTCCCTTACCTCTTGCCTTCGGTACACGGACAAGTGCCGAACGGTTGGAAGCTGACCAGGCGATGTAAACGGGAGCTTCATAACCCGGAACAAGACGCTTGTATGAGTTAACAAGCGGATTGTTGATAGCTGTAGTTGCCTTGATATGCTTCATGATACCTGCTATGAACTGAAGTGCTGTCTTTGAAAGACCGTACTCTCCGTCAGGATCATAGAAAACGTTGTTGCCTTCCTTGTCGAAAAGTGACATATTGGTATGCATACCTGAACCTGCGATACCATAGATCGGCTTTGGAAGGAAGGTTGCATAAAGACCGTGCATCTGTGCATACTTCTTAACTACATACTTGAATGTCATAACCTTGTCTGCAACTTCAAGAACATCGCCGTACTTAAAGTCGATTTCGTGCTGACCCTCTGCACACTCGTGGTGAGAAGCCTCAATTTCAAATCCCATCTCTTCAAGAGCTATGCACATATCTCTGCGGCAGTTACCGCCAAGATCAACATTGTCAAGGTCAAAGTATCCTCCCTTGTCGTGAGTCTTAGTTGTAGGTCTGCCTTCATCATCTGTATGGAAAAGGAAAAATTCAAGCTCAGGACCTACGTTAAATTTATAACCCATCTTATCTGCCTTTTCGATAGCACGCTTAAGAACGTTTCTCGGATCACCGATGAAAGGAGTTCTGTCAGCATTGTAAACATCACAGATAAGTCTTGCGGTGGTACCGTATCTTTCGTGGTCCCAAGGAAGTACTACAAAAGAATCATAGTCAGGATAAAGGTACATATCAGACTCTTCAACACGGACGAAACCTTCGATTGATGAACCGTCTGCCATACATTCATTATCAAGTGCTTTTTCAAGCTGATTAATGGTAATAGCAACATTTTTCATACAGCCGAGAATGTCCGTAAACTGAAGTCTTATAAAACGTACATTCTGCTCTTTAGCAAGTCGGAGAATATCTTCTTTTGTGTACTTACTCATGTTATTACCTCTCAATAGTAAAATTTACAAATAAATTATATAGTATTTTATTTAAATGTCAACCTGATACAGTCAAAACTTTCAATTCATTTCATCAAGTGTCAGACTGTAACTCTTAAGGAACTCTTCCATAAAACATTTAACTTCAGGCATATCGATTTCTTCAAGGGTCTGAAGATTTGTCTTTGCCGCTTTATCAAAGTCGTGGTTACCTGCTTTTGCTTCCTCGATACACTTTGTGTAAGCACAGATTTTATCCGCAGCCTTGACAAACTTCCAGAGCTGACGGTCCTCTTCCCTCTTGATAAAATACGGAGCATACTGCTCTCTCAGGTCTTCCGGCAGCATATCAAGCAAAGCATTGCAGGCATCGTCCTCAACCTGACTGTAGGCTTCCTGAATCTGCTTACTGTAGTACTTGATAGGAGTCGGCATATCGCCTGTCAGAATTTCGGGTGCATCGTGGAAAACGCCGAGCACAGCGACACGGTCAGCATTGACATTACCGCCAAAGCGTGTGTTGTGAATGACAGCGAGTCCGTGTGCAACCGTAGCCACTTCGAGTGAATGCTCACTGATATTTTCCTGATGGGTATTTCTCATTAGTGCCCAACGGTTAATGTATTTCATCCTTGAAAGCATTGCAAAAAAATGATTTTTCTTTTTTGCCATAAGTCAAAACCTCTTTAAAACTTTATAGAAAAATTTTATCATACAGGTGGCTTATTTGCAAGAAAAATATCTTTTATTTATAATGTATGTGTGGTATAATTGTCTATATTCTCATTGAATGTGAGGGATTTTTTTGAATTTTACTGAAATTAACTCAAACGGTGGTGTAGAAGGCTTCTGCCTTGTAAAAAGTCTTGAAATCAAAAAAACTGCTAAAGGTGTCCCATTTCTTGACCTCGTGCTGACAGACAGCTCGGGGGAAATAGGCGCAAAACTATGGGATTATAAAGAAGATCTCCACGGCGGCATCAAGCTTAATACTCTTATCAAAATAAGAGGTACGGTTTCGATGTTTAACGATGCACTTCAGCTTCGCATCGACCGTGTACGTCCCGCACTTGAAAGTGACGGAGTACGTATGGAGGATTTTGTGCCGAGTGCTGACTACAGCGGTGCGGAAATGTATGACTACATTTTCGATACTGTAAGCCGATTTGAAAACGGACAGTTGAAAAAGCTTGCACTTACAATCCTTGAACAGAATAAAGAAAAACTTCTCTACTGGCCTGCTGCATTCAAGCTTCATCACGCTATCCGTGGCGGTCTGCTTTACCATACACTTTCGATTCTCAAGCTCGCAAAAGCTGTATGTGACATCTACCCGAGTCTTGACAGAGAGCTTCTTTATACAGGTGTCATTCTTCACGACGTCGCAAAGATTCAGGAGTTTGATGTAAGTGAAACAGGTGTTGTTTCTGGATACACAGTTGAGGGTTCACTCATCGGTCATCTCGTAAGAGGTGCAATGAACATCGAAAAAACCGGTGAAGAACTCGGCATAGACAAAGAACTTCTTATGCTCGTTGAGCATATGGTGCTTTCTCACCACGGCGAGCCTGAATTCGGTGCAGCGGTAAGACCTATGTTTCTTGAAGCTGAGATACTTTCTCAGCTCGACCTGCTTGATGCACGTATCTATGAAATCTCACAGGCAGTATCAGAAACAAAGCCGGGTGAATTTACTCCCCGTCAATGGGCACTTGATAACAGAAAACTTTACAATCACGGACTCAAAGAAACTAAGCCGAAAGCAGATTTATTATAAGAGGTTACATTATGGAATGGACAGAAGTTAAAATCAACGTAAATACGAAGGATGTCGACAAAGCGGGTGACATCGCACAGATGGTAGTCCCCTACGGCATTTACATCGAAGATTACAGCGACCTTGAAGAAGCTGCGTGGGAGATCGCACACATCGATCTCATCGACGAAGACCTCCTTCAGAAGGACAGAAGCAAGGCTGTAGTTCACATCTACATCTCCCCTGAAGAAAGTCCTGCTGAAGCAGTTGCATTTCTTTCAGAACGATATAATGCTGAAGGTATCGCTCACGAAATTGACCTTAGCATTTGCAGAAATCAGGACTGGGAAAACAACTGGAAGGCTTACTTCAAGCCGTTGCCTGTCGGTGACAAGCTCCTCATCCGTCCTGTATGGGAGGATGAATACGATGATGACGGCAGAATCGTACTCGACATCGAGCCCGGTCTCGCTTTCGGTAACGGTGGTCACGACACCACTCGCCTGTGCCTTGAAACTCTTGAAAAGCACATCACTCCCGATGTCGAGCTTCTTGACATCGGCTGCGGAAGCGGTATCCTCGGCATCGCAGGACTTCTCCTTGGTGCGAAGAGTGCAACGGGTGTTGACATCGATGCTCTCGCTGTCAAGACTGCAAAAGAAAACGGTACAATCAACGGTTTTGAAGAGCCGGAATTCACCGTTTTCGAAGGAAATCTTACAGATAAAGTTTCAGGAAAATATGACGTTGTGGTAGCAAACATCGTAGCAGACATCATCGTTATGTTTACTGAAAATGTCGGAAAGTTCCTCAAGGATGACGGTGTGTACATTACATCAGGCATCATAGACACAAGAGAGCAGGACGTACTCGACGCATTTGAAAAATACGGTTTCGAAGTCATCGGCAGACATGAAAGCTGTGGTTGGCTCTGCTTTGAAACAAAACTCAAAAAATAAAAATTTTAGGGGTTACTTCAATGAAGCAACCCCGATTTTTTATACAGTATAAACGATCAGCAGACAGCCCTTCTCTACGCTGATGCTGACTTTATTCTCTTTAAATTTATTACTTACTCCCAAGGGAAAGAAAGGTGTAAGCATAACATTTTTAACTTCAAATAAAGATCCCTTTATCGTTACTCCTTCTGCCTCCCCACCGTAAGCAAATACCGAAAAAGTCTTACCCTCAGCCGACTCAAGTGTAATTGAGCTGTCCTTGATGACTGTAAAATACTCACCGTTACCGACAAGCGTACCTCTGCCGCCATTTGCCGCGATATAAGCCAATGACTGCAGATTTGCAACGGTGTGGTCAGTCCTTTCTCCGCCCAAAGCACCATAGATCATAAACTGAGTATAACCCTTTTCAAAGCCAAGCTTGACAGCAAGCATCGTATCCGTGTCGTCCTTCATCACGGGATGTATGATCGCCTCTTTATCTTCAGGCACAGCCATAGAGTCAAAATCACCCAGAAGGATATGCGGCTCGATTTTCGATTTTTGCAAATGCTCATATCCTGCATCCGCGGCTATCAGCAAATCATCAGCCTGAAGATGCGGAATATCTCCGTTCATCTCCCCTGCTGCAACTATGTAACAAATTCCCATATTATCTGCCTTCCGTTTAAATTAAGCCGCCTTTTAAAAAGACGGCTTAATTTTTATGCTTTATTCTGTCCTATCGTCTGAAGATAAAGACCGCTCATATCTGTATGCTCCGCATCGATTGAGTTCACCTTACCGTCGAAGTTGACATCTGCAGCTTCAATCACCGCAGCTGACGTATTACTTGAAGTAAGCAATTCACCTACGATAGCATTGATTATAACTGAATCCTGACCGTCAATAATGTAGTCACAGTTCGTATCACCGTAAACCACTACAGTAACAGTATCAATAACTTGATTACTGCTGTCACGAAGCTGAATGTAACATCCGGTTGTAAGCTTCGCAGTATTTCTCAAAGCATTACCGTTCATATCATAGAACTTGATAAGAGACGAACTGTTTTCAAACTTCTGAAGATAGTTGCCGACAGTCATATTGCTGAGATTGATACCTGAAATCAGATCCTTATCTCTGTTGATTTCAAGTCCTGATGTTGATTTAGGAATTAACTTGTTAATTCCCAATGTACCGTCAGTAAGTATATAATATCCGTACTGTTTTGTTTCAAACGTTGTCGATACTTCAGCAATATTCTCACCCGTAAGCACTACCGAACCGAGTGTATATGTAGCAAAATCAAGAGTTATGGACTTCATACTCATCGTATTCTGTGTGGGCACACCCGAAGTATTAGTGACAATTACTTCAGAACTTACCGTCGCTGAGTAGAGGAGATTGTTTGAAAGATAAACTGCTTCACCCTGCTTGATAAAAATATCCGTACTGACTGTCGAGTAATAAACCGGTTCTTTTGTCTCGACGAAATTACCGTCCGCATCATAAACGTGCTCCATATAGTAGTAATCATATGAGCTTACCGTTCTGATTACCTTACCTTCGGAGTAAATCGCATCGGCTCCGTTCGTCGCTGTATTTCCGTAAATTACACCGCCTCTTGCATCGAATTCTCCACCTGTTTTAACGTATACGGCACCGCCGTAAGTGGAGATATTATCACAGACAGTTCCGCCGTACATATACATTTTACCTGACACAGTAATTGCACTTGAAGTAGTGTTTTTGAAATTACGAATAATTGCGTCATCATAGAGATGAAGCTCACCGCCCGATTTAACGTCAATAGCCGCCGCTCCGACAACTCCCGTATGGCCGTAGCCACCGTCAAGAATCATCTGACCTTCAGTAAGAGTGCCTGCATCATAGTCCTTCTGCGCCTGTTGTTCAACATTTTCAACATGATCGCCAAGTCTGAGTACTGCACCGTTTTCAACGGTAAACATAACTCCGTTAAAAGCACCGCCACGCATTGAAACGTAAGATATATCGTCACACGACAGTACTATATCACCTTTTACCGTGATCGGTTTTGTAATTGAGTTATCAGCAACTACCGTAATCGCTGCACTCTCACCCGCTTTTACGGATTCGAATGCATCATAAAGATTTGTAAACTGAACTGAGAATACATTAGGCTTACTTACAATCGCAACCGTCTGTGTCTCAAGACTTGTAATCTTACCGTTTGCAAGGATATACCAATTAGTATTAGTAACACCAAACTTTGAGAATCCTATGCCCAAAGCATCACCGTCAAGCACCTGACGTGCTTCAGCATACGCTTCTGGTGTAATAACCGCAGCATAACCTGAGCATTCAAGTCTGTCTGTTATTGTAATATACTTACCTGTTGTCAGATAAACATCATTAGAAGCGTCGATCTGTGCCATGCCCTTCATAGTGAAGAGACCTGTATTGTATACGGCACCACCCTTCGATTTGTTCGAAGTGTTTTCAGCGATGTAGCCGCCTGTCATATTCAAAGTACCGTTTACATTTACATATATAGCACCGCCTGCATCATAACCTACATTGCCTGTAAATGAACCACCGTCAATATTGACCGTACCATAGTAATCAGCACTCAATGCACCGCCGTCAGTCGCCTGATTACCCGTGAATTCAGCTGAATTAGCAATAGTTGTCTTTCCGTAAAGACCATATGTAGCACAGGCACCGCCCTTACCGCTCGCTATATTTCCGCTGAACGTACCGCCTGTAATAGTGAGTGTACCGTCGTTGTTATAGATAGCTGCTCCCTGAGTAGCCTCGTTATTTCTGAATGTACCGCCCGTAACAGTTACTGTTCCGCCGTTACTGTAAATCACGCCACCTGTTGACTTGGAAATATTCTGACAGAATATTCCTCCTTTCACATCAACACTACCGTTTGTTACGCTGACTATAGCACCTCGCACAGCTGTCGTGGTAAGAGGTACCGTCTTGAAATTCTGTATTTGTACGCCCTCTTCAAGTGTAAGCACACCGTACTTACCTACCGTGATAGCAGAAGCATTCTCCTCTATACTGTTGCCGTCGATATAGAATGACGGAGACTCGTCAAAACCGTATACAGCCGAGCCAATGGTAAGCTTTCCGTTAACGTTAATCAATGTACCTGTAAAGCCTTCTGCTCTTTTGAGAATTGCACCGTCTTCACCAAAAAGACCGATCGTTGCAGAAACCTCGAGCGTTTCAGCAAGTTCAAAGTCACGTACAAGGTAAACTGTAGGAAGCACCGTTGACTCCGTCGTTGAAGCGTATGTAAGTGCTGCGTCAAGAGTTTCGTAGTAAGTGTCAATTCGACCGTCAATTTCAACCCTTGCAATGTACTGCGACTGAACTCGTTTTACACTTTCCTTTGAAGCCTCTTTAATAGTTCTTGAAGCTGAGTAAGCCATTGTGTTTATCTGTGGATAATAATAGAAATATTCGTCATCATTAAGGAATCTCCACTCGCCTGTTCCGAGTCCCATTCCGCTGATAGCACGTGTACCTGACATTTCAGACGTTGTCTTAGCTACAGCACCTGAAATTGTATTTGAGATAGTGAGGTATGCATTGTCGTAATAACACTCTGAAACATTTGCACCCGATGTCTGTCCGAAAGCAATACCCGACAGCGTAGAGGCAGTAACCTTACCTGCTGTGTAACACTTCGAAACTGTACCGTTTTGGTTATTACCTACGATACCGCCACAGCTTGAGTTACCGATGATTGTTGACGTACTGTAACAATTCTGAACAGTACCAACTGAGTTGTTACCGACTACACCGCCGACGAATCTTGCATTCGAAGCGATAATATCGGAATAGGAAAAGCTCTTCTTAACTTCTGAACGGTTATTATAACCTACAACACCACCGATATTCTGAACGAAAGATTGATCTCCCGTTGTATTTGTTGCGTTAATCGAACCGATCATACCACAACCCGTTATCTTTGTTCCTGTGAGGATGTTACCTGCAACACCTCCGACAGCTTTATCACCGCGTACCTCACTGTTTGAAACACAGTTTGTAACCTGAGCACCCATTACGTAACCTGCAATACCGCCGACATTTTCAACACCGCAGATAAGACCGTCCATAATCAGAACGTTATCTATAAGAGCTCCCGAGCCAACATAGCCGAAGAAGCCTATATTCTTTCCGTCTTCTGTCGCATTGGCTGTAGTGTAAATACCTGCAATGTTGAATCCGCCACCGTTAAATGAACCGACATACGGTTTGCTTGCAGTGCCGATAGGTGTCCACTCTGTAATACCCATTGAATCATCATAGACATCAATATTAAAAAGAAGGTCATCCATAACCTTAGCGTTAGCTGCAGGGTCAGCTGCTACACCGGGAAGAGTTCCGTTTACAAGAGCTGCAAACCATGCAAGCTCTGACGGCTTGTAAATAAGATAAATGCCCGATTCATTTTTTACCGGAACTTCAAGCTCTCCTGTCCATACATCTGACTGGAGCATCCACACAATAACAGGGAAACCGTCATTTATATTTGTATAGTCAAAGCTGAAATACGGCATCGCCTTGTTCAGCTCTCTTACGAAATCGGCTGTGTAAAGTTCATCGAGTGTACGTCCGACACCTACAGGACCATCGCACTGTGAATACTCGTAACAGTAGAAAACACTTGAATAATCGCCACCGAAAATTATTCCGACAGCACCGCCCTTATCAGCACCCGCACTGTTAACCTCTGCTATTGCATACGCTCCGCGTACAATACTCATCGTTGAGTATCCTACGATACCACCTACTCTGTTATCTGCAGTAACTGAACCGCGGAAGAAGCATCCTACAAGGTTTGCTCCCGAAAGTGTACCTACAATACCGCCGACATTTCTTGTACCTGTCACAGCAACATCGCTGTAACATTTTGAAATTACGGAGTTACCGTTTGCAAAACCGGCAATACCGCCCGTTCTCTGTGCACCGGTAACGCTACCCGACGAATGGCACTGAATTACTACGGTTTCAGTATCCGCAAGACCTACGATAGCACCGACACTATTGTATCCGCCGGTAACTGTTCCTTCAAAATAGCAGTCCTTAATACCTGCACTGTCACTGTTTCCGACGATACCTCCGACATTCTGATAACCTGAAACACTTGCACCCGTAACATTAAGATTTTTAACAAGAATCGTCTTTTTAGCTACAATGAATTCAGGCGCAACGCTCTCGCTCTTGCCTTCGTCTGCCGTATTCTTTATTTTTCCGAAAAGACCGACATTACTTGCGGTCGAATTGACATAAAGACCGCTGATTGTATAACCCGCACCGTCAAAAGAACCTTCAAAGGGATATGTAGTAGTACCGATCGGTGTCCACTCATTTGCAGTTGACCCCACAGAATTAAGCTCTATATCTGCAGTAAGTACAGCTTTAATTGAGTTAGTACCGCTGTTTACAGCATTTGCAAACCACGCAAGCTGTTCCGCTGTCCCGATCTGATATACACCGCCCGAAATAGCAGGTGTAGCCATAGAACCGTTCCACACCGCTGCATTTGCAACAGTCAGAGCAGGATAAACCGCACCTATAATCATCAGTAAAGAAATTATTACCGAAAGTACTTTCTTCTTCATACGAAGTCCCCCTTAGAAATATCTCTATCGACGAAAAATAAGATATAATTCTTCTATTATAATAATACTACTATATTATAGATTATTTTTGGAAAAAGTGCAAGACATCACCACTTGAACAATTAAACAATATTAAAGCCGTCTTTTTGTAAATAATGATAATTTATTTCAATTTTTTCTTAAAAAAGACTTGATTTTATCAAAGATATAGTATATAATTATCCAGC
>JAGBFD010000057.1 GCA_017936645.1 Clostridia bacterium | reverse complement strand
TTGGAGGGGTACGCATTAGTATGCAGTTAGAAGTCGGCGCAATTGTAGAGGGTAAAGTTACAGGATTTACGGCATTCGGTGCCTTTGTTGACCTTGAAGACGGCAAAAAAGGTATGGTACATATCTCAGAGGTAGCACTTGAATTCGTAAAGGACATCAAGGATCATCTTACCGTTGGACAGGCAGTCAAGGTTAAGGTTATCTCTATCGCTGAGGACGGAAAGATCAGTCTTTCTATCAAAAAAGCTATGGAACAGCCGAAACCGGCATTCAAGCCGAAGGCTAATAATGCTCCGAGAAGAAACAATAACGCAAATGTCTGGCAGGGAAGTAAACCTGTTGAGCAGCCGCAGTCTTTTGAAAGCATGATGGCTAAGTTTAAACAGGAAAGCGATGAAAAGATGTCTGATCTCAAGCGTGACTCCAAGCATGGCGGCGGATATAACAGAAGAGGCACAAATAAGCTTTGATCCGCACTTTTAAACTTAATCTTTTAAAGATACGGGAGCAGCTTGTCTGCTCCTATTTTTATAGATGATATTTCACAGGTGATATTATGAGAGAGATAAATGTCAAAGCGGTGAGCGAAGCGGTAGAAAGACTGTGCATAAAAGCTAATAAGATTTTACCCGCTGACCTGGCTGACAGCATAGGCAAGTGCAGAAACTGTGAGCGTAACACTCTTGCAAAGGATATCCTTGGCGATCTTGAAGCAAATCTCGATGCGGCAAAGCAGCTCGACATAGCTATCTGTCAGGATACGGGTATGGCTGTAGTGTTTCTGGAGATCGGTCAGGATGTACATTTTACGGGCGGCAGTCTTTATGAAGCGGTCAACGAAGGTGTACACAACGGATATATAAATGGTTTTCTTCGTTGTTCCGTAGTAGGGGATCCGCTGAGAAGAGTCAATACAAAGGACAACACTCCTGCAGTTATACACACGTCTGTCGTAGACGGTGAAAACGTAAAAATTACTGTCGCACCAAAGGGCTTCGGCAGCGAAAATATGAGCAAACTTAAAATGTTTACTCCTGCAAGCGGAAGAGAGGATATAATAAATTATGTTCTTGACTGTGTAAAAACAGCAGGAGGTAATCCTTGCCCTCCGATAGTGCTCGGAATAGGCATCGGCGGTGACTTTGAGCAGTGTGCTTATCTTGCAAAAAAGGCACTTTGCAGAAGTGTCAGCGTGAAAAACAGTGATGACTATTACAGAGAGATGGAAGCAGAGATACTCGAAAGAGTGAATCAGCTTGATATCGGACCGCAGGGCTTTGGCGGTGACACGACTGCACTATCGGTAGCGATAGAGACTGCTCCCACACACATTGCAGGTTTGCCCGTTGCAGTTAATTTCGGATGTCACGTCACAAGACACGCATCAGAAATCATATAGCCACTTGATTTCGCGGTGAAAGAGAAGTATAATTGTTTGAAATAAAATCAGCAGAGGTTATTTATGAAGATAAATTTTGTTATTCCGTGTCTTTTGGGTCTTGAATCACTCATAGCAAATGAGATGAAAGATCTCGGTGCGGAAAATGTAGTTTCAGAAAACGGCAGAGTGCTTTTCAGCGGTGATGAAAACTTACTCGCAAGAGCCAATATATGTTCGAGATACTCAGAAAGAATTCAGATTCTTGTGGGTGACTTTTATGCACGCAGTTTTGAAGAACTCTTTCAGGGTACGAAGGCTCTGCCCTGGGAAGATTGGATAGGCGAGGATGATGCTTTCCCTGTCAAGGGATATTCCATCAATTCAACTCTGTTCAGCGTAAGTGACTGTCAGTCTATCATCAAAAAGGCTGTTGTTGAAAGGCTTAAGTCAAAGTATAAAATAAGCTGGTTTGATGAGACCGGTCCTATACATCAGATCCAGTTTTCTATAATGAAGGATAAGGTGAGTCTGCTTCTTGATACTTCAGGAATGGGACTTCATAAGCGTGGATACAGACTCGAAGCTAATGCGGCACCTTTGAAAGAAACCCTTGCTGCTTCACTTTGTAATCTTGCAAGACTCCGCCCGTATCATACTCTTTATGACCCTATGTGCGGAAGCGGTACTATTCTCATTGAAGGTGCTATGATGGTGCATAATATTGCACCCGGCGTCAACCGTAATTTCTCTGCCGAGCGATGGGATGTGATTCCTGAAAATGTCTGGGCAGAGGAAAGAACACGTGCACGTGATCTTGTGAATTATGACACGGATTTTATTGCCTACGGTTCAGATATAGATGACTCGGCACTTGAAATCGCAAGAGTGAATGCAAAACGTGCAGGTGTTGAGAGGAAGATTAAGTTTGAAAAGTGCGATCTTCGTGACTTCAGACCGCAGAGTGAAAAAGGTACTCTTATCTGCAATCCACCGTACGGTGAAAGATTGCTTGATATCGGTGAAGCACAGAAGCTTTATAAGATAATGGGAGAAAAGTTTGTACAGAAGCACGGTTGGGCATATTATGTTATAAGCCCGTCAGAAGAATTTGAGAAGGAATTCGGACGAAAGGCTGATAAACGCCGCAAACTGTATAACGGAATGATTAAATGTCAGCTGTTTATGTATTTCAAGTGAGGTAACTGTTATGAAACATCTGTTTGTTGTTAACCCGAATGCAGGCAAGGGCAGAGCATATGATGATCTCAGACCGCTTTTTAAAAAGTGTGTTGAGGGCAAAGATATAGATTATGAGCTTTATGTTACAAAGTCCACTGAAGATGCTACTGAGTACTGTAGAAAATGGGCTGAAACAGGCGAGAAAATCAGAGTGTATGCCTGTGGCGGTGACGGTACGGTTTACGATATAGTCAATGCGATTTACGGTTATGATAATGTCGAGTTTGCAGTCATTCCGCTTGGTTCGGGTAATGATTTTATCCGTCTTTTCGGTACACGTGATCAGTTCCTTGATCTTGAGGCACAGATTGACGGTACACCGATCACTATTGATGCCATAAAATGCGGTGACAGAATAGCTGTAAATCAGTGCTCAATGGGTATGGATGCTGAAGTTTGTGCAAAGCAGTCTGATTTTAAAAAGCTTCCTTTTCTCAGCGGTGACAAGGCTTATACTGTGGCACTTCTTTACTGTGCGTTTAAAAAACGAGAGAATGAATTTACTATTACCATTGATGACGGCAGACCTTTTTCGGGAACTTTTCTCTTCGCTGTGTGCGGAAACAGCAGGTATTACGGTGGCGGTTATCAGGCTACACCGTATGCTTTACCTGATGACGGACTGCTTGATTTCAGCGTGATTGATACGCTTTCATTACCGGATTTGCTTACCAAAGCAGGTGTGTATAAAAAAGGACAGCACTATGACTGGAAGCAGACACTCTATGTACGAGGAAAGAAGATGACTGTTCATTCTGATTTGCCTGCGGCACTTAATGTCGACGGTGAGTGCGATATCGTAAATGATTGCACGTTTGAGGTTCTGCCGAATGCATTCAGATTTGTTGTTCCTTCAAATTCAAGTTATATCAAAGACCGCGAAAGCGGTAAGGTGAATAATCTTATCGGAGAAAAAAGATAAATTTTACGGATAGCTGAGAAATATTTCGGCTATCCGTTTTATTGTTGTAATCGACATTTTTTTGTGTTATACTGTTCTATATCTTTTCGGAGGTTTAAGCTATGAAAAAAGTATTATGTTTTGTTTGTGTATGTGTGATGATTATGCTCACTACTGTTACATCGTCAGCAGCAGATGATGCAAAGTTTAAATTAAAACTCGTGTCCGAAACTGACACACAGGCGGTAGTTTCGCTTGATTATGAGGGTGGAGCATCCTTTGCTGCGATTGACTTTACAGTAGAACCGAATAAAGACAAGGCTGAGGTCACTAAAATCGAAGACGGTAAGGGTATGCTCAGCTTCAAAATGCAGACGCAGCTTGTTATCTCACAGCCGAACGTTAAAAACGGTCAGGGCTTGGTTTCAGCGGCAATGATGCCGGGATACCGTAATGTAGACGGTGAGGATCTTTTTGTTATCACTTTAAAGAAGCTCACAAAGGAAGCTCTTACGGCAGATGATATAAAAATCGTATTTTCAAACTGTCAGGACAGTTCTACCAACAATATAAATCCTGTCGTGACTTACGAACTTTCTTCGGGCTCTACCGCAGAAGAGAGCACAAGCAACGTGTCTGCCACACAGACATCAGATACTCAGACGGATAAGGCTGAGGAGGATATCAGCGAGAACTCTCAGTCTTTGACAGAAGCCGCTTCAGCTGACAATGAAAACGCTCAGGAGCAGACAGACAAATCAGCTGAAAATGAAAAGGGCAGTAATAAGACTGTAATCATAGTCGTATGTGTTATCTCAGCAGTTGCTGTAGGCGGCGGAGCTGCTGTAGCATATGTTTTTATAAATAAGAAAAAAGACAGCGAGAGTCCTGAAAAGGAAAGTAAAGAGGACTGATTATGGAAAGTTTGTTTGAAAAATTCGTAAACCCGAGACCTCAGGCAGATGAGCCTGTTTACGATTGCCGTGAGGGTTGCTTTATGAAGCTCTACCGTAATTTAACAAAGGCAGAGTATGAAAACTGGATTTGCCGGATGAAGAAAGACGGTTTTGCACTCCTGCAGGAAACGGAAAACAACGGCAATCTCTACGCCTGTCTTATGGGCCAGGTACAGGTAAATGCATTTTTTACCCCCTGCGACTCTATTTTAAGAGTTACAGTAAGTGAGGATAAAAGGACACCTTGCTTCACAGAAGCTGACTGCAAGGGTGACGGAGAGACAGTTTTCTACGGTTTTGAGAGTGATCAGGCTCTCATTGACTGTGGTATGTGCCTTCTGATCCAATGTCCCGATAACAGCTTTTTTGTCGTAGACAGCGGCCACTATATGCAGTTCAATGACAATGACAGAATCTACAAGTTCATGCGTGAACGTACCCCTGAGGGACAGAAGGTCGTTGTAAACGGATGGCTTCTTACCCACGCTCATTCTGACCATATCTCAAAGTTTATGGATTATCTTCGCTATAACTGCTACGATACTGTCATTGAGAGTATTTACTCAAATCTCATTCCCGACACATATTACGCTTATACGGAGTGGACAAGGGAAGAGGTTATGCTTTCAAAGAAACTTTTTAAGATGCTTTCAGAAACAGATATCCCTGTATATAAGATTCACACAGGACAGCGATTCTATATAAGAAATCTTATGTTTGATGTGCTTGGTACTCACGAGGATATCTACCCGAATAAGGTTGAGGATTATAACGATTCTTCCTGTATGGTTATGCTTACGGCTGAGGGATCAAAAGTCTTTATTCCGGGCGATGCAAGCGCAAAGGCTTCCGTTGAATTGGAAAGGCGTTACGGTGATACCCTTAAGTGTGACGTCGTGCAGATATCACATCACGGCCACAGAGGATTGTCGACAAAAGCTTACGAGTATCTTGATGCAGACGTTGCAGTATTCCCGATAACACGTATCAAGTTTGATGAGGAATATCCGAGGATCGAAGCCAACAGACGTGCAATCGAGCTTGCAGAGAAATATTACATCACGTCAGACGGCACGGTGAAAATTCCGCTTCCGATGAATCTTGATACAATCGAGGTTCTGCCTGACGAAACATTTGAGGACTTCGGAAAAATCAACCGTCTCTGGCATTACGATTACACAGACGAAAGAAAGGCTGAGCTTTACTCGATGTTCACCGAAAGAGGCGGTGACCTCAACGGTACAAATCTCCCTGCCGAGCCTGACAGTAAATTTGAAATGTAAAATCAACACAGCTTGTACTTTTGCACAGGCTGTGTTTTTATGTTTTATCAAATCCAGGTTTGACGAATTGTTCTGAATTTATTTTGTAGGGCGTGACGCTCGTCGACACGCCGTAAGATTCAGCAGAATATCGGCACGTCGTAAACGTCGTGCCCTACAAACACAATCCGAGCGAGGTCGTAGGGGCAGATAGCATCTGCCCG
>JAGBFD010000056.1 GCA_017936645.1 Clostridia bacterium | reverse complement strand
CAGTTTCGAGGCTTGAGCAGGATGCAAATGCCTCTGACTTGATTGTTGTAACATTACCGCCGATTGCAACGGTGTCGAGGTTTTCGCAACCCATAAAGCTCTGCGTTTCGATCGTACTCAGGTCTGTTGCCTCGTCATTTTTGTTATGCCCGAGAGTGACAGCAGTAACACCTGAACCGGTAAAACTGTTCAGGTAAACAAGTTCAACTCCTGTAAAGTCAAAATTTTTCAAAGCCTTGCAGTTATAAAAAACCTTATCAAAAACAAACTTTGAATCTGCCTCCCATATAAAGTCAGAAATCGACGTACAATCCATAAAAGCTTTGGCCGAAATTACTCTTACGTCGGAAGACATTTTGACTTTTGTCAGACTCTTGCATCTTTCAAAAGCACTTTCCTCAATAGTAGTGACCGAATCGGGAATTTTAACTTCCTTTAAGTTTTCGCATCCCTTAAAAGCTTCCTGACCGATTGATTCAACAGATTCAGAAAATTCAACACTTTCTAAGTTGCGACAATACTCAAACGCTTCATCTCCGATTTTTTCAAGCCTTGGAGGCAGCACAACATATGTAAGATCAGAACTACTGAATGCTGAGGCAGGAATTTCCGTTAATTCATCATTAAACTCAAAACGATTCAGACCTGTATTAAAAAACGCGCCTTCGCCGAAATGAGTAATATATTTATCATACTCAAAGGATTCAAAATTACAACCCCGGAAAGCCTCTTCACCGACGTAATAAAAATCTTCTGAGAACTCAAAATCAACGAGATCAAATCCGTTAACGAACGCCCCATATCTGACCTCTACAACGCCTTTTGCATCAATTTTTTTAAGGTCTTGACATTCACCAAAAGTCAGCATTTCAATAACCGTTACACTCTCAGGAATGTAGATATCGGTAAAAGCCGCATCATAAAATGCGTAAGAGCCGATTGTTTTTATATTAGGACTCAAATCAATCTTTTCAAGGTACATACAACCGGCAAAGGCCTTACTTTGTATGTGTGTTACCGTGTCAGGAAGAGTTACCGTTCGAACTCTTCTGCCGTCAAATGCTCCGCATCCGATAATCGTAACAGGAGCACCTCCAAGCTTTTCGGGAACCGTTACTTCAACTGTATTCCCGTAGTAGTCTTCCCATTTTGTGCCGACACCGGTAAAGCCGGTAATAATCGCATTGCCCTTTCGATTGATGTAGTATTCATAATCTCCGTCTGTAAGTATCTCGGGCATAAAATCGGATTTTGTGAATGTTATCATATTCTCGTTTGAGTCTTTACTCATATAATCGTACAAGTCCTCAAGCACATAATAAACATCGACCTTGGAGTTTTTGGGCAAAATGATTGTATCGGGTAAAACGGCGGTTCCGATTTCACCTAAAACGTTATCGTCAAAAACGTTTAATTTGCCTTCAACCGTGAGATTTTTAAGAGAGCTGGATGCAAAAGCATTGTTACAAAACTCAACATTAGGTGTTTTAATAATTAAGTTTTCAATTTCAGAGCCACCGATAAAATATGCTCCCGATGAAAAATCCTTTGTGTCAGAAGTAATCACCAATTCTTTAATTGATGTGCCTTTAAAAGCAGCAACACCTATGTAACTGACACCATTTGAAAAATCAAGTTCCTGAAGCGATACACAACCTGTAAACACCCGGTGATCTAATGTTTCAAGATCTTTCGGCATATTTATACTTCTTAGATTTTTGCAATAAGCAAATGCCTCAAAATTGATTTTCCTGATTGAGTCAGGCAGTACAACGGTTTCAATAAATTCACAGTCAGCGTTTTCATAACCAATGTTGTTGTTCTCTGTAATTATAGCAGTACAGAATGATCGTGAATCAAGTTCCGTTACGGGTAATCCTTCAATAAAGGCAGGAACTGTTATATTTTTCTCATTACCCATATATTTTCTTATTATGATTTCAGAAGAATTTACATAGCTGTAAATAAAATCCTCATAAACGAAATCATTGAAATTCAATGGGAAATCTGTTTTTTCTTCCCCATTTTCTGAGGCTGCAAAAGCAGTCGAATAAAAAAGTGACATTAAGTCTGATCCTGCCACAGGAATACTACCCAAAAGAAGCACAACCGCAAGTATTGTTGCAGAAATTCTTTTGAATAATTTCATATACTAATCCTCCTTTTCTTTAAAATATTACGTAGTTTAACCTACAAACAAATCGGCAATCGCATAGAAAATCGAACTTAACGTTCCGCCGACTACACCGATTACAACCATAATAGATAACAAGAAATTAGCCGGCAGTTCTTCCCAAAAATTAGTATTGTCTACATATTTTTTAAGCGTGATTTCGTCCTCTGCAAGCACTTCACCGTCTGTAGAAATGAGTTGAAGCCTGACAACGGACTCATCTTTAAAACGTATATTAACAAAATCATCTGTAGATGTTTTCTTATCATCCGCACGGATAAAATAACTTTCGCCTTCAATAGTCCATAGTAAAGTTGCATTTTCATCAGAATTTGAATAATACTCTGCAAAAAATCCTATCTTATCGTTACGGCTAAAGCCTATGATCCCTGTTGGTCCGCATATTTCGCAATAATCATCAGGATACGGTTCGACCGGAAGTGCAAGGCTGACACAGCTCATTGAAAAAGCCATGATTACACATAAAACAAAAGTAAATAATCGTTTAAGTTTCATAAATATATCCTTTCGTCAGCAGATTTTACTGATAATATTGATTATTCTTTCCCTAATTATAAATTATCAAAGTTCTTTCGCTATCCTACTCTTTAAACACCGTAAATGAGCAGGATACGGTTTTATATGTAACGGTGACAATGACCTTTTTCTCAAACAATGTTGAGATATCTTCAAGGTTAACCGTGTATTCGTCTGCCGTCAGCTCTTTTTCACTCTCATCGCTGTATACTGCAAAGACCTTCATTCGGCTCAGGTCGATATTTTCGAGGTCATCTGATTTAAATTCATATCCCGACGGAAATATTGCATAGACGGATGTCAGCAACGCGGTTTCTTTCGTGTTGAGTACTCTGACTTTAAAGCTGTTTTCAAATCCCTTGCAGGTCACGGTTACGGTTTCGTAGCCTGCCACCTTGCCGAAGTCTGACGGAACATTTAAAGAATAGTCTTTCCTGTCGATCTTCTCGCTGTCTCCGTTGTCATATATAAGGAAAACCTGAATTCCGTCAGGGCTGAAGCTTTCGCCGACATTGTATTCTTTTCTGAAATGTGAGCTGAATTCGACGGTAATTGCTTCAGCCTCTCTTACAGCCGTGGTAGATTCATCCGTCGAGGGTTCCTGCGTAACGGGAGTTGCGGTCGTCGTTGTCACAGGTGGAGTTGTCGGCTCGGGAGGTTCTTCCTCCTGCGTGAATAATTCAACTATTTTTTTCGAAACTTCTTCGATAATGTTATAATCTGTTGCGCTTGCGATAATTCCGTTCGCTGCAACGAGCATAATCGCCGCGGCGATAACTGCCGCAAAAGCTTTTGAAAAGCGTACCGTTCTGATGCCGAGCTTTGCCATAAAATCTTTTCGTGAAATCACGGGAATGACAGCATCAACAAAACCGTTTCTGATTGAGTTTATTGCATCTGCACATTCATCAATAAAATCAAAATCTGCATTTTCTTTTTCAAGCTCTTCATCAATGAGTGCGTTAAGGTAATTGCAAAGGATTTCGTTTAAATCCTGACTGAAATCAGGGTGAAGAAGAATATCTCTATTAACTGTTACGGTCATAACGGTCTGCCTCCTTTCTCAAAGTCTGTATTGTTAACTGCTTGTGTTATTTTTGCTTTCAGCCTGACAAGCCTCATTGAGACGGCAGGACGTGAAATGTTAAGAATGGTTGCGATTTCATCAACCCGGGTGTTTTTTATGTATCGCAGATTGTAGAGCAATTTTTCATCATCGTCGAGTGCATCTATCAGCTTCTCGGCAAGTGCATCGTAATCGATATTTTCGATCGCCTCGTAGAAGACTTCATCGGTCGTTACAGCTTCGGTCGCCTTTTCAAGAGGAACGATCCGTTTAGTGTCTTTGACAATCTGCTCCTGCCTTCGTCTGACGAAATTTTCTGCCGTTCTGTAGAGAAACGCTCGCGGATTTTCGATTTTCTCACCGTTTTTCAGCTTCGTACTGAGGACAAGGAACGCTTCCTGCACGCAATCGTCAGCCGATTCCCGTTCGCCTGAAAGACGGGCAAGGCAGAAATTAAACAGCTTCAGCCGATAGTCATCATATAGTTGCTGCAGCAAAGCAGTCGTCTGTTTTTTTGCTGACAAATGCACCGCCTCCTTTCAGGTTAATTTTTGCTCTCATATAGTAGTCAGTCAAAACGCAAAATGTAACAGAAAAATTTTAAAAACATTATAGAACTTTTTGAAAATTTATTATAT
>JAGBFD010000055.1 GCA_017936645.1 Clostridia bacterium | reverse complement strand
GACTCCGTTAGAAAAACGAAATCAGTTTGTTGCTTAATTTTTAATTTTATCTACCATTAGGTGCTTTTTTATACTGTCTGCACAATTTGGGGCAGTTCATCAACCTGTCTGCTTTCAGATTTAAAGTAATATTCTTCCGCCGATTTCGATGAGGAAATCGTCATCTTTTATGATTGAAATAAGCTCTGCTTCATCCTTCGGCAAAACCTTTGTTCTTGTGGCGGAGATACCTTCAAAGCCCGGATGGTGGTAGTCAGAACCTACCGTCATTACCTTGCCCTCGGCTGCTGCGTATTTAGCAGCGACCGCTACCCTGCTGTTATGATTCTGATGAACGTTAAAAGCTTCGATAGCATCCAACAGGTCCGAATCCATTCTGATCATACCGTTTCTGAACGGATGTGCCTGGATAAGAAGCGAGCTTTCTTTTTTGCATTCCTTTACAAATGTTTCGAGATCTGTATTGAGATAATCATAAATATCGGGAAGATCATCGAAACTAAAGCCGTAGAAAAGATAATCGTTGTCGCTGTGCTTATAAAATCTGAGCTCAGCACCCGTGTACACCTTAATTCCAAGCTTATCGCCTGTCTCGTAAGCAAGATAAAGATCCTTTTTCAGCTTTTCTATTGCACTCTCCTTTGATGCAGAGTGTTCGTCATCGGAGATAAGATGATTAGTTATCGCAACTCCGTCATATCCTGCTTCGTAAAACACACGGACAAGCTCGTCCGCCGGCACTTCGGAGCATCCGCTTGCAGGCGAAGAATGGGCATGAAGCTCAATCCTGCAGGGATAAAGCTTTTTCAATTCTTCTGCGACTTTTTTCGGATCGTACATAATATCACCTGTTTATTTCTTTTCTAAAGCGTTGTATATTTTTTCGTATACAATCTCGCTGATCTGATTTGTTTTGAGATTTTCTATATCCTCGTACGGAATAACGTCGACGATATTGAATCTGACTTCCGTTCTTCTGCGGAATCGGTTTTTATCTATCGAACGAGTATTGTTCATTACACCTATAACTATAGGCACCTTTGCTTTTTTTGCGATTTTAAAAGATCCATTTCTGAAAGGAAGAAGACCCTCACCTGTTTTATTAACCCATCCTTCAGGATAGATACCCATCGGACTTACACCGTCGGTGATACGCCTTGCTGCTTCGTTGATTGTCTTCACCGCTTCCCTTGCATTGTCACGGTCAATGCCGATACAACCGGCTTTATGGATGTACTTGCCACCGAATCTTATGTCGAGATTTTCTTTTTTGGACACAAAAGCGAGGTTCTTTTTTCTGAGTGTCCAGAGAGCGATCATAGGATCGTAGCTTGAAATGTGATTGCCTACAAAGAGGAATTTGCCGTCATCGGGAACTTTTTCGATACCCGTAACACGGATTCTGACCTGTGCCAGCTGAAAATACAGCTTGAGAGAATAGAGAAGAACAAGTCTGTGTGTGTTGTGGATATTCTTTACCTCTTTATCCTTGTTCACAACGAAAGAATAAAGAATGATAAAAACAAAGTGAATTCCGCACAGTAAAGCAAGAATACCTATATGCAGTAACAACGGAATCCAGAAATCCCAACCTGAATCCATAAGATTAAACTTATAAACAATCAAGAAGTCGACAACAGCCGCTATCAACCAGTATAACTGAAGCATAACCAGATTTCTCCAAAAAAAATTTCAAAAGGTATTATATCCGATACATTTAAAAAATTCAACACAAATTCATCGTAATTTTGCTTAATCAGCAAAATTTCCTGTATAAAGCTGATAGTATTTACCCTGCTCTTCAATAAGCTTATCGTGATTTCCGCGTTCGATGATTCTGCCGTTTTCGAGGACCATGATAACATCGGAATTCTGAATAGTCGACAGTCTGTGAGCTATAACAAATACCGTTCTGCCTTTCATAAGAGCATCCATACCCTTGGACACAATAACCTCAGTACGTGTGTCAATGGATGAAGTAGCTTCGTCAAGGATCATTACCGGAGGATCTGCGACTGCACAGCGTGCAATCGAAAGAAGCTGACGCTGACCCTGTGAGAGGTTCGAACCGTTTGAGGTAAGCATCGTGTTATAGCCCTCAGGAAGACGTGTAATGAAGTCGTGTGCATTGGCAAGTTTCGCAGCATCAATACACTCTTCATCAGTAGCATCAAGTTTGCCGTAACGGATATTTTCCATAACGGTACCTGTAAAGAGATTTGTCTCCTGGAGAACGATGCCGAGAGAATGACGAAGATCATCCTTTTTAATTTTGTTGATATTGATTCCGTCATACCTTATCTTGCCGTCTGCAACATCATAGAAACGATTGATAAGATTCGTAACCGTTGTCTTACCCGCACCGGTCGCTCCTACAAAAGCGACTTTCTGACCCGGTTCTGCATAAAGCGTAACATCGTGAAGAACGATTTTTTCGGGAGTGTAACCGAAGTCCATATTTTCCATTCTTACATCGCCCATAAGCTTCGTGTAAGTCGTGGTGCCGTCCTCGTGAGGATGTTTCCATGCCCATATTCCCGTTCTTTCTTCGCATTCAACGATTTTACCGTCAATTTCCTTCGCATTGACGAGAGTTACATAGCCTTCGTCCACTTCAGGCTCTTCATCCATAAGCTCGAAAATTCTTTCCGCACCCGCGAGAGCCATAATAATATGGTTGAAATGCTGAGAAATCTGAGTAATATTGTTCGTAAATTGTCTTGTCATATTGATAAACGGAATAACAACAGCAAGGCCCAATACCTGACCTGAAATCGAAACATTTGTCACTCCCGGAGTAAGGATAAGCACACCGCCGATGAATGCAATAATAACATAAAGTATATTACCTATATTACCCATAATGGGCATAAGGATATTAGCAAAGCTGTGAGCCTTTGAAGACTCCTTGAAAAGTCTGTCGTTGATTTTATCAAAGTCCTGACAACACTCTTCTTCGTGGTTGAAGACCTGAACGACCTTCTGACCGCTCATCATTTCCTCGATATAACCTTCCGTTTCGCCTATGGCTTTCTGCTGACGAAGGAAATATTTCGAAGAATTTCCGCCAATATGCTTTACTACAAACATCATAATTATAACTGCAGCAAAAACCACGAGAGTCATCCACAGACTGAGGTAAAACATATATGCAACGAGAACCGTTATGGTTAGTGCCGACATTATAAGAGACGGCAACGCCTGAGAGATAAGCTGACGCAGAGTATCAATATCATTTGTGTAATAAGACATTGTATCGCCATGGGGGTGTGTGTCAAAGTACTTGATCGGAAGATTCTGCATCTTTGAAAACATCTTTTTTCTCGTACTGTTAAGAAATCCCTGAGTAACTACAGCCATTACCCTGGCCTGAGTAAAGGATGCAATTATACCCAATACATATATACCGGCCATCATTGCAAGTAATGATATAACGCTCTTTGACGCACCGTTATCCCAGCCTATTTTAAGACCTTCTTCGATACGTGCAACTATCTGATTAAGGAAAAGACTGGCAGAAGTCGAGGCAAGTGTAGAGAAAATCACACATATGACTGCAACTATAAGCAAACCCTTATACTCGGATAAAAGCATTTTAATTATTCTTTTGAGAGTACCCTTCTTCGGCTTCGGTCTTTTGCCGTGAGGCATGGGAGGTTGTTTTTTGTTTTCCTTAGTCATCAAAGTCACCTGCCTTTGTCTGAGTTTCGAATACTTCACGGTAAATCTCATTTGTTTCGACGAGTTCATCGTGAGTGCCTATACCGTTTATCGTACCGTTATCAAGAACAATGATTTTGTCTGCATCCTGAACTGAAGAAATTCTCTGTGCGATGATAATTTTTGTCGTATCGGGAATTTCCTCTCTGAGTGCTTTTCTGATAAGAGAATCCGTCTTAGTGTCAACAGCGCTTGTAGAATCGTCAAAAATAAGAATTTTAGGCTTTTTAAGTATAGCTCTTGCGATACAAAGACGCTGTTTCTGACCGCCCGAAACATTAGTGCCGCCTCGTTCGATCATCGTTTCATATCCGTCGGGCATAGCAGAAACAAAATCATCAGCCTGAGCGAGTATGCAGGCACGACGGATCTCTTCGTCAGTTGCATCTTTATTACCCCAACGAAGATTTTCGCTGACAGTACCTGAAAAAAGGACATTCTTCTGCAAAACTACTGATACCGCATCTCTGAGCTTTTTAACGTCATAGTCTCTTACATCCACACCTCCGACCCTGACTGAGCCTTCAGTTACATCGTAAAGTCTTGAAACGAGCTGTATGAGTGAAGTTTTGCTGCTGCCTGTAGCTCCGATTACACCGACAGTTTCGCCCGATTTTATGTTAAGATTAATATTTTCAAGTGTTTTTCTTTCTGATTTTTCTGAGTATGAAAAGCTGACATTTTCAAAGCTGATACTGCCGTCACAGACAGTCAGGACAGGGTTTTCAGGATTCTTTATGTCACTATCTTCAT
>JAGBFD010000054.1 GCA_017936645.1 Clostridia bacterium | reverse complement strand
GTCCCGAATGGGTTTATCTTACAAATTCGCTCGTTGGCTTCGGTCAACGAGCTTTTTGCTTCTCGAACTGAGGTATCCTCGCGGCATGGCCGCTGCGGTCGCAACTAAAAACAGTCCACAGGACTGTTTTCTTGACGTCGCGACAGCTTCTCAAAGAGATAATCTGTCCCGAATGGGTTTATCTTACAAATTCGCTCGTTGGCTTCGGTCAACGAGCTTTTTGTTTTTGCAAATAATGATATATAAAAAACCTTGCTGAAATCAGCAAGGTTTCCTTTTATTAATCTCATTATGCAGTTCTGAGTTCAGTCCCAGAATGCATATTTTTATTATTTCCGCTATTTCTTCTATCGGCTTTTCGCATCCGCCTTTCAGCCACTCAACATTGACCGCATTGATACCGTTGAGATAATACATCATAACGTATTTTCTGTTTTCTTCAGGATAGTTGAACCTATCAAGAATCGGATTAAAAATGTAGTCATATAACCGTTTATAAACATTTTCAAACCCAAAAACCTTTACTTCCGACAAAGCAACACCGAAAACTTCTTTGTTTTCTTTTATATAAGTCAGATACGGGATCAAATACGTGTCATTTATAAAATTCAATTCATCAAGTTTGCAATCTGAAAGATTAAAAGCAGCGGAGTGAACTTCTTCTGAAAAGTACGAAAGGAATTTGTTTATCATATATCTCGCTGTTTCGTTGAGCAGGTCGCCTATATTCTCATAATGCAGATAAAACGTAGAGCGGTTCACTCCTGCTGCCTTACATAACTCGCTGACAGAGATATAATCTATAGGCTTTTTCTTCAGCAATTCAATCAGTGCAAGGTCCATTTTCACCGCAGTATTGAAATATTTGCTTTCAGACTTGTTCATAACGTCTTCTCCTTACGTCGGTTTTGAATGCATCAGTCCTCGCTGATTTCCTTTGCAAGCTGTACGATCTCAAATGCATACTTTGCCTTGCTTTTTTCGAGAAGCTTTTTGTAAACAGGATAGTTAATTCCGCAAGCAGCAAATCCGATAATTCCGATAATGATTCCTGCGACCATACCTGCTACTCCGCTACCGATCACCTGCATCGCCAGACACATTCCCGTACCTGCAACTAAAGAAGCGATAACACCGAAAGTATAGGCAAAAATTTCCGCCGGCCGCTTTGCCTTGTTGTCGAGCTTTTTGAGAGCCATTATTTTAGAGTTTTCCTTAGGGATATAGTCCTTTGCGATAGCTTCTGCTAAGATTTTGTCTGTGTTCATTTTACGAACCTCCTTTTTTATTTTGCAAAATTATTTTACAAAATAAAGAGAGAAAAATGAACAACAGGGATTTTTCATATTGTCGATTTAAAGTAAACAAGGCAGAAAAATCTGCCTTGCTATTTTAATCTTCAAAGAAAATCGGATTAGTCCATGCCTGTTTACCGTCTTTGTCGATGACATACGCACGGATGTATTTGTAATTTTCAGGATCTATGTCCGTCTCAGCGTGTGTTATCTGTCCGCCCTCATTTGTAAAAATCTCTGTGGGGTGGCAGTCGCTCAGGAAGTAAATCTTCTCAACAGGCTCACAGTCAAGGTAGATATTGCCGTTTTCAAAGTAAAAGTCCTTGATCACAGGTCCGCAGGAAGAGTAAAATCTGCCTTCCTTGATCGCTTCAAGGATAGACTTTACGTTATTCTCAGCATTGACCATTACCCAACCCTTGCAGTGATGATGAGGCTGATGTCCGTCATCCGTAGCAACTCCCCAGAGCTTTATACCCTGACCGAGAAGGTCGTCCCAATAAAGTGCATTCGTATCCATATAGTTTTCGTCTGCACCGCCTGAGTTCCATATTTCCATTGCAATATTTCCCTTGAGCTTGTCAAAATATCTCGGCGGAGTCGAACTCCATTCGGGGTGACAGTAGAAAGTTATATTGTTATTAGCGTGTATTTCGTCAAGATACGGCTGATACTCAAACTGATCCTTTGCATTTCCGTTCGGAAGTCGCTGATCCTGAGCATATCCGTTTGTTTCATCGTCCGGTCCGAGGCACACGTGATGAAAAGTTCTGAAACCCTTTATTCTTTCAAAAGTATTGTCAACCTCCATACCGGGAATGATCGTAATCTCGACATCTTCTGCATAGTTTTTATAGTTATATATATTATGATCGGTTATAGCCATAAAGTCGTATCCGTTTTCCTTGTGAAGGCGAATGACATCTTCAGGTGTAACCTTACCGTCAGAACGTGTCGTATGACAGTGCAAAGCACCTTTAAGAGTTTTGTTTTCACCCGTAAAAGCTTTTTGTCTTATAAACATTTCAATTCCTCCTTTGAGAAAATTATAGTAAACACTCTTCTGCTTTTCAATCCTTTTCTTCCGTTCAAAAGTTCCTATGTTCTACTTGCCAATTCAGAAAAATTCGTGTATACTGTTTTCATCAAAAAATGAAAGGAAAATATTATGACACAGATTATTTCATTTCTTTTGTCACTCATTATGACTTTAACGCCATTCATCGGCAGAGAAGCAAAAAACCCTGACGAGGCACTTCTCAATGTATCAATCATTTCAGACACGCACCTTGATGCACGTTTTCCCGGCGGTAAACTTAACCTTGAATTCGGTCTTCGCGATATGAACAAATTTGACAACGATGCCGTAATCGTCGCAGGTGACCTCACGAACTATGGCGACGAGGCTTCCGTCAAATACTTCTATGACATTATGAAAAACACCTGCGATGCTGACAATTGGATTGTTGCGACAGGTAATCACGAAATCGGACATCCCGAAGAATTTACAAACGAAGAAGCAAGACAGAACTTCATCAAATATCATAACGAATACACAGGACAGAACATTGAAAACGCTTACTACAGCATTGACGTCGAAGGTTATACATTCATCGTTCTCTGCGACCAGAGTGAAGACAACTGGGACAGCTGTGACATCTATGACGATCAGATCGCTTTCCTTGACGCTGAGCTTGCAAGAGGTACAGCAGAGGGTAAACCTGCTTTCGTTGTCTGTCACGTTCCCGTTGAGGGTGCAAACGGTCAGGACATCATCTACGAAGACGGTGGACTTGACGAGTACTCAGATGCTGTAAAAACCACTATGGAGAAGTACGAAAATGTTTTCTTTATCAGCGGTCACGTTCACACAGGTATCAACGGACACATTTCAAAAGAATTGTTTGACATTTCCTGCGTTGAAAGTGAAAACGGTGTGACTTACGTCAATCTTCCTACATACGGAATAGTTAACCGTTACGGTATTCCCTGGAACGGAATGGGCTTCCAGATGGAAGTTTATGAGGACGAAGTAATCTTCAGAGCAAGAAAATTCAACACCTCAAGATGGTACGGATTCTACGAATTCGCTATCGACCTTGTGTAATTTTATTATAAAGAATCGGCTTGCAATGCAAGTCGATTTTTCTTTTAACTTGTCTTTAAAGTGCATTTGTGTTAATATTTAAAACATAAAACTCCGCAGGAGGTTAAAACAATGACACTTAATGAAAAATTAAATTCACTTGGCTTAAAGGCTATGTCACCCGCACCATCAGCACGTCAGACAGAATGGCTGCAGCGTGAAAAGTCTATATTCTTCCACTTCGGAATGAACACATTTACAAATATGGAGTGGGGCGACGGCACGGAAAACCCGGCTCTGTTTAACCCCGAAAAGCTTGACTGCAGACAGTGGATCAAAACTGTGCACGATGCAGGGTTCAGATCGGCCATCCTCACAGCAAAGCACCACGACGGATTCTGCCTCTGGCCGAGCAAATACACCGAACACAGCATTAAGAATTCACCCTACAAAAACGGTAACGGCGACATCGTAAAAGAATTCACAGATGCCTGTGCCGAATTCGGAATGAAAGCCGGTATATATCTTTCACCGTGGGACAGGCACGAAAAAACGTGGGGAACGCCCGATTACGATGATTTTTACGTCGGTCAGCTCACAGAGCTCCTGACAAACTACGGCAAGATATGGGAAGTATGGTGGGACGGTTCGCAGAGTAAAAATATTACATATGACTGGAAACGTTACACGGATACTATCCGCACTTTACAGCCCGATGCTGTTATCTTCGGTACGCTCGATGCTGAGCCTTATGTTGAAGCACGTTGGATAGGTAACGAAAGCGGTTTTGCAGGCAATCCGTGTTGGTCGACAATTGACTCAGAAAGCATAATCAAGGAAATCACAAGCGAACTGAACAGCGGAAAGCTCGGAGGTAACCGTTTTCTCCCTGCCGAGGCAGATGTTTCGATCCGTCCCGGTTGGTTCTATCACGAAGAGCAGGACAACGAGGTCCGTGACGTAAAAAATCTGCTCCGTCTCTGGTTTTTATCCTGCGGAAGAAACGCAAGTCTCCTGCTTAATCTTCCGCCTGACAGACGCGGTCTTGTGCACGAAAACGATGCCGCAAGTCTGCTCGAGTTCAACCGTATTCTCGAATTATCGCTCAGTATCGACTTCTCAAAGGATGCTACAGTCACGGCTGACAGCATCAGGGATATTTCCTGCAAGCCCGAAAACCTTTTGAGTGATGACAAAGACGAATTCTATGCCCCTGAAGACTCCTGCAAAACACCCGAAATCATCCTCACTCTTGACGGAGAAAAAACGTTTAACACATTTGTGCTTGAAGAAGTCATTGAACTCAGCCACCGTGTCACGGGATTTGAAGTGAGTGCGGAAGTCAGCGGAGAGTGGCAGACACTTTACAAAGGTGAGTGCATCGGTTACCGTAACGCACAGTATTTCCCGACAGTCACCACAGATAAAGTTAAGATTAAAATAACGGATGCACTTTATGCACCCGTACTCCGTAAGTTCAGTCTACATAAATTTGACGAGAGCTTACTTTCAGAAAAAGAATATGCATTCAGTGACGAAAACATCCTCGACAGCACGACAGCAAAGATAACTCGTGAAGGCAACGAATTTGACCTTCACCTTGGCGGAATCCTTCCTTTTAATCTCATCACTATCGATGCACCGGGATGTGAAAAATGTGACATCAACCTTTACAACGGCTTTGATTTTGAGCCGTGCAATGCGACGGTAACCCGCTCTGACTCACAGATAAAAGCAGAGTTTGAAAAGCCGATCGGTTGGTGCTACAGAATTCAAATCAAATTAGATGACAAAGCAGACTTATCTGAAGATGTTAAATTAGGAGTTTACCTGAAATAAGCAAAAACGAACGCGCCCTGACGGACGCGTTCTTGTTTTTATCTGAAGAAATAGTAAATCTTTTCAAGTACACCGTAAAATTTCATAAAATACGGGTCGATGAAATCCCAGTAAACTTCATCATAAAGTGTTGTCCATTTGAACGGAGCACGGATGTAATGAAGGATTTCGCAGTCTGAGAAATCTCTCTGACGTGTGCCTTCACCAAGAACTTTAATGTTCAGTTCGATGATATCATCGTAAAGGTCATCCTGAGCTGTCATCCACTCATATATTGGATTAAGACGTGAAAATTCTCTCTTCTTGTTTGCGCATTTCCAGTATCTCCAGGAAATCTCAGAACGTCTGATTTCATCAATCTGTTTATCTGTTTCAGCAGCATCATATGCCAACTGCCAGAGCTCATCACAGCGCTTGATATCCTTGTTCTTCATTCCGTAAAGAGTTTCGTCCGACTTCTGATAAATTCCGAGATGCTTGCGGTCTGTTACCGCGTGCTCTGTCATAATATCGATAAATTCCTTAATATACTTTCCACCGGGTCCGTAAACTGCCTCGAGATATCCGAGCATTTCTGCTTCGTAATCCATATACGGGTCTTTGAGAAGCTGAGAGAGAAGGTAAGTTCTCATTTCGCCGAATTCAGCATCACAGTCTGCGATGTAATATGTGCCCTCTTCGTAAACACCCTTAACATTGTTTTCAGCAAAAATCTGCACATTTCTCTGCATAACACCGAAGTTCGGGAAGATACAGCAGGTTTCGCTGTAGTTTGTTACGTAATCCCAGATGTAAACTCTTTCGCAGATTTTACCCCAGTCTGAAAGGTCCTTCATAAATTCTTTGTTGAGCTCACACTTTTCATTATCAAGAGTGTGACCGAAGCAGCATTCAATCGAGCAGAGTCTGACAATAACATCGTCTCTCGGCACTACCTTAGTGGGAGTTTTTCTTGTGTACTGGTAAGCGAATGTATCAAAAACTACATTGTCGTACTTGCCTGTCGCCTTGACTCTTTCAGCGATTGTATTGACAAATGTAATCATTGTACCTGCGTGTGAACCGTTTTCGTTATCAATCGCAGCACAGTTTTCGCACTCACAGTATTCCTTATTATCATGCTGAGTGAGAGAAAGAATCTGCATACTCTTTTCGGGAGCGTGTTCTCTTTCAAGAATTGCAATAACCTCGTTATAAACTACATCAATCGTGTCAGGGTTTGTAAGGCAAAGCTGCTTTGCAACTCGTTTACCACCGTGAAGAGCGAAGTACTCGGGATGCTCGTCAAAATATGTTTCAGCCTTGCAATAATATGTTACAAGAGTGTGTGCAAATGAGCCGATATAGCCGACAGTGCCGCCCTGTTCATTTGAGAGGTAACGGTAAACTCCGCCATTCTGTCCGTTTGCTATTGAAAATTCAGCATCTCTTGAAGATGTTGTGTCTGTTTCCGTATATTCAAAATACGGATCATATTTCACATCAATTCCGTTTTCTACAGTAAGATCTGCATTTTCGGGTATTTTGATAATATTTGTTTCATACCATCTGCAGTCACAGAACTTTTCAAGGAAGCCGTAAACACCGTAGATCGTTCCTCTGCTACCGTAACCTGCGATAACGAGCTTGTCGGCATCAGATTTAATAACATAGCTTCCGTTTTTCGGGTTTTCGAATCCGACAGAAGCTCTGTTCGTCTCGCCGACCACAATTTCTTTTGCCTGAACTTCAGAATCATCGGTAATAACGGCAATGTCTTTTCCGGTTATCTTTTGGATATAATATTCAAGTTTTTCTGCTGCATAAAGATCCGTTACCGAAGCATTTTTGCCGACAACGATAACTGCGTCTGTAATATTAAAGTTCACAGATGTCGCCCCCACGGTTAAGCTAAGAGAGAAAATAAACATAATCACAAGCAAAACAGATATAATCTTTTTCATTTCATCACCTCAAATTAATTTTAAAAGGAAATAAACCTGTAAATATCATTAAGGATTCCAACTGCAAAGAAGTATACGTTGTAAAAACCATTTGAAATTCTGTCCGTTACACAGCCGAGAAATTCTTTTTTATCTATTTCTATAAAACTTCCGGTATCTTCAATCGGAATGAATTTTGCAGTCTCAAAAAGCTCTTCCGAGTATCCGTTCGGTGAGTGAATAGACATCATCAGATGACCGTCAAGAGTTTCAAAAATCATCGGATGACCACCGTCAAGCTGATTCTTGGTTTTCTTGTAAAATGCCTTCGGATGCTGAAGCCAGTTGCCGTCAATCTTTCCGTTATCCGAAACCGCCATTCCCACGGCATACCCTCCGGACCTCGCTGAATTTGACCAGAGCATAACGAGTTTTCCTTTTGATGTTCTGTATACAAACGGTCCGTCTGTAATGTTACCTTTTGTCCATATATGTTTTTTGGCTCTGAAAATCATTTTCGGTTCAGAGATAAAATGAGTAAGATCATCGCTGAGCTTTGCAACGGACATTTCACCTATTTCATCAGGACTTGAAGTCCATTCATTTACAAAAACCATCCAGGGCTGACCGTCCTCATCAACGTAGAGTGTACCGTCAATACAGTCCGTACCTTTCGGAGTAACGTGTCCGTCAGAAATCAACTCAAAAGGTCCTGTCGGAGAATCTGACTTAAAAACTGCCGTTCCTCTTTTTTCAGACTCTCTTGATCGATATGTTGCAAACAGATAGAACGCGCCTTTGTGGTAATGGCACTCAGGTGCCCAATAATCACAATAACCGTCAAAAGACTCGTCAGGCGAGAAAATCTGAATTTTTTCTGACCAGTTTTCAAGATCCTCACTTACGACACAACCGTAGCCTTCACCCTGACTCAGGCAAGTGCCGTACATATAGTATTTGCCTTCATAGACAAGGACGAACGGATCGCGTATTCTGAGATCTTCCGTTTTCACGGGATACTCCTGTTTCGCTATTGCACATGGAACAAAGCAACCCGTAAATACTATCAGACTTAGTATAATAGCTAAAAACTTTCTCACGGCAATCACTCCCAATAAGTTTATATTTTGATATTAGCATAATTCTTGTTCATTTTCAACAATTCAATTCATTCATTGTTGAAAAAACTCTTTCTTTTTGATAAAATTATAAAAAATGCATAAGGACTGATTATATGGATAAAAAGTTTTTTAATTATATCATCCACGGCGGAGACTCTCGGCACTTACAAGGAAGATTTTTACAGCGGTACTCCTGCTGTTACGGTAAACAGCTACGGAAAAGGCAAGGCATACTATGTAGCTTTTGCGAATGAAGGAGATTTCTTCGAGAGTTTCATTGAGGAAATATCAGAAAAGCTTTCTCTTGAAGCTTCACCTTTTGCGACACCCGAAGAAGTCAGCATCATCAGACGAGGTGTTATCTTTTCATTATGAACTTCGCAGATGATAAAAAAACCATTACGCTTGACCGTGAATATACGGACATCATAAACGAAGTCACTCTTACCGAAATTACCCTTCCCGTATGCGGATATTGTATTCTGAAATTATAGTGAAAATGCGACAGATTTCTCTGTCGCATTTTTTATGATATTCCGAGTCTTTCAAGGATTTCAGGATCACAGGTTTCAGCAAGTGTGCCGATTTCTTCCCATATTTTATCTGCTTTAGCCTTCCACGCTGCAAAGTCCTCAGGTAATTCGGGATAGTTATCGTAAAGTGTACCCACTTCCATTGACTGTCTGAGACCCTTTATTAGATTTTTAATTGATGACACACGGATTTTCTTTTTCGCAACTGCCGCTGCTATCTGAGTAAGCCATCCTGCTATCTCCTTACCGCTGAGTGTCAGATTGTTTCCGTTCATACTTCCGAATAAAGCTTCGCTGAAAACAATGTCATTAGCAAACATATACTCAGCCTCATCAAAGTCAAGTGAAACTACACCCATAAGAAGCGGTCTGAGAGAGTCAAAGTCTTTGCCCTGAGCCTTCATATACCGTGTATTTATGCTCCACATATTATCTTTCGTAAGCGGGAGCTTTTCTTTGAGAAGCTTTGATATAACTTCTACTGCGATTTCAGCCTGAACGAGAGATGAAGTGCACCCTTCACCGCAGGTCGGTTTTGTAAGACAGGCAGCATCACCCATTACGATAAATCCGTCATCTACGAAAGAATAAACCGAACGGTGATACGGTGTCATTCCCTTTTCAACCTTTTTGATCTCGTATTCGGGATACTTAACATTTTTCATAAACTGAGTGTTGAAAACCTCCTCAGAATATTCATACGAGTAGCTTCCGCCTATGCCGAGAATCGCATCATATTCGCTGCCCGCAGGTGCGGACCACGACTTGTACTGCATGTAGAATCCGTCATACTCACGGGGTTTAACATTATCATCAAGGTAATTCACATAGTAAAGTACAACATAGAAAATATCCTTAGGTGTGATTTTGAAGTTACATACGGGAGATGTGTCCGGCAGCTTACGTCTTGCGACAGACGGTATACCCGAACAATCCGCAACAATCTTTGCATAAGCAACCTGTTCACCGTCTGCAGTATTATACTTCGCACCTGCAATTTTACCGTTAGCATCGTAAAGAAAATCAGAAAAATCTGCTCCGTAGATAATCTCTGCACCGCTTACCTTTGCTTTTTCAGCCATAAGCATAATGTAATCGTGCTTGTGCAGTCCTATTACGGGAGAGTCAGCACCGTGTTTGTAATATGTACCGTAGGGCGAAATCATACTCGAACTTCCGAAGCGGAATTCACGCGGCTGCACTCCCTCTTCGGGAATATCCAGACCGAACTGAATCATTTCATCCTCGCCCATATGAAAGATATCATAAGAACGTGACACATTTTTAGGTAATTCTTTCTCAATTACGAGAACGTTCCAACCCTCTTTTGCCATTCTGTCAGCAAACCAACAACCCGTTGTCGAACCGCCGACGATAAGTACATCATACTTTTTCATAAAGCTCATCTCTTTTCTTCTGTATGAGAAAATTATACTTCATCTGCATCAATCTTTCAATAGGTAAGATAAAAAACGTTGCACTCAGGAACAAGTGCAACGTTTTTCTCAATTAAATGCTTATAACACCGAAAGCACCAAGCACCGAAGATGCTAGGATAACAAGGATACAGATAGGAGCAATATATTTGATCATCACTACAAAGAGTTTCTTTGCCTTAAACTTAACATTTCCTGTTTCAACTTCTTCTATGATCGCTTTCGGCTTGATAACATATCCTACAACTATGCAGGTAATCAAAGCGACTATCGGCATGATAACGCTGTTACTGATAAAGTCGAAGAAATCAAGGAACTGCATTCCGATGATCTTGACTTCTGACCATATACCGTATCCAAGTGTCGAAACAAGACCGAGAGCCACACTCACAGCAAGGACAGCGAGACAAGCGGGAATTCTCTTGATTTTAAACTTGTCAATGAAAATAGATACGATTGTCTCCATAAGTGAAATTGAAGATGTGAGAGCAGCAAGCAGAACGAGCAGAAAGAAAACTGCACCGATAATATTGCCTCCTGCCATACTGTTGAAAACCTTCGGGAGCGTGACAAACATAAGTCCGGGACCCTGACCGAGGGCTGATTCATCTCCGCCTGAGAATGAGAAAACAGCAGGTATAATCATAAGACCTGCAAAGAAAGCTATGCCTGTGTCGAAAAGGCTTATCTGTCTTGTCGAGCTTTCAATGCTTACATCCTTTTTCATATACGAGCCATATGTAATCATAATACCCATTGCAAGTGACATAGAGTAGAACAACTGACCCATAGCTGCAACGACCGTTGTGATCGAGAATTTTGAAAAATCAGGTTTGATATAGTAAACAACACCGTCAAGAGCACCCGGAAGGCAAGCAGAATAAATCGCAATACCTACCGAAAGCACTACAAGTACCGGCATCATAAACTTACTCACCTTTTCGATACCCTTTTCAACACCGAAAAGAACAACGAGTGCTGTAAGACCCAGAAATATAGCAAAATAGAGGATCGGCTCTCCTGTAGAAGAAATAAAGTTTCCGAAATAATCATCCTGAGCCGCCTGTGCAGTTTGTCCGCTACAGAAAGCTGCAAGATACTTCGTTACCCAACCGCCGATGACTGAATAGTATGGAAGGATAATAACCGGTACAATCGAAGCGACGTAACCGAGGAAGGAAAACTTCTTATTAAGCTTTGAAAATGCAGAAATAGCACTGAGCTGTGTTTTTCGTCCAATGGCAATTTCAGCCACCATAAGAGCAAAGCCGAATGTGACAGCAAGAATTATGTATACAAGTAAAAACATTCCTCCGCCGTACTTTGCCGCAAGATAAGGAAAACGCCAGATATTACCCAAGCCGACAGCTGAACCTGCCGCTGCAAGAACAAATCCGAGTTTACCCGTGAAACCACTTCTTTTCTGTTCCATAATAAAACTCCGTTTCAGATTATTGTTTACCCCCTCAGGGCATTTCTGTTATTATCGCACATTTGCACTTAAAAGGCAAGAGAAGATATGCAAAAGATAAGTACGAATCTTCAAAGATTAAAATAAAACTTTCGCTATTAAAACATAACCGTGATAACACTAACATTCGAAGTGTATCACGGTTTTTATATTATTAAATAAAGATAGTTTACCGTATTATTCGGTTGCCACATTCGTCGCAAAAATTCGAGTCCCAACTAACCTTGTTGCCGCAAGCGGTACAAAAAACAAATTGAGGCTGTCCGGCAAACGGACGATGCTGTTGCACATAATTCTGTTTTGGGAACTCCGAGATATAACCTGAAACGAACTGTTCATCTGTAAGCTGAACAAACGAAGCTGCCGAACCACATATCCGTCTGCCGAAAGTTTCTTTATCGACAAAAGGATGCATAGAAAACGTAGGTTGCGGTGCGTTTGATCCATCTTCAACCGGTATATTAAAACTGCGGAAAAAGTCAGCAATTTTCTTCGCCGTCTTCTTAGGACCCAAAAATCCCGACGAATCACAGGCTATCGCAAAATCAGTTCCGTCTTTATTGACAACTCTGAAAACATTGTCCTTATTCAGAGAAGTGGTTTTACAAGGATACACCACTTTCTGTATTTCTCTCAGATCGTAGTATCCGTGGCTTTTCTTTTTTATTCGGTCAACAGTATTATTCACCAAAAATCCCGTCAAACCCAACTGTGCATTAGTGCCGCTTCGTATGTGTTCAGCCATAGAAACTTTCCGGAGTAAAATATACTTGTCAGTAAGAGTGACTTCACAAATCGCAGACTCCGAAAATGTCGCTCCCGAAACAAATTTTGCTTCCGCCATGTAGATCAGCATCTTCCCGCAATAAGGACAGTGACTTCCTTTCGGAATTTCGTTTTTACAGTATTCGCAACGTGCCATTATGATTCTTCTCCCTCAGGTTATTTGTATCATAATAGCATAAAATATTTATATCCAAGCTATTCCTGTCTTCAATGACATCAAAAAAGGTGCGAACGGTCTGTCATTTTACATCTGCTTTCAAAATTAAACAACCTTTATAATCATTATAGACTAAAAATCCAACAATTATAAATGTGATAAACATTATACTGAATGTTCTGTGTCCAGATGCCCACACAGTAGGGGAAAATCCCATCATTATTCTTGTACCCAAACCAAAACACAGAATTATAAATGACCGGTAAAAATTCACTTTTGACTTGAAAACATTATATAAACTGTAAAGAACACATAAAATTAACAGAATAAAAATTATATCGGTTACCGGCTTAAATGAGTAAACAGCTTTTTCCATTCTGTAATAATACATTCCACCTGAAATCATACTATAAAACGACTGATTGGGCACATATTTCAAAATACACATTACAACCGAGAAAATAGGCGGTATAACAGAAAGAACGCGTTTAATAAGAGTTTCTTTTTTCTTAAAAATGATAACAGAAATAAATAATGTAAATGCTAAAAATCCAACTGCAGCAAAATGGGGATTCATTATGAGACAGTAAAAAGTTGAAGAGAAACCAAGTTCGACTTTTTCAATGAGATTTAATTCACCAAACTTTGGAAAATATCTGCCCGTTTCTCTTAACATACGGTTGTTATCACCAAACATATTAAGACAAAATGCCCACCCAAGACCGACAGCAGCAATTAAGAATTGACCAAAAACAAAAAAATTAAATCTCTTTTTTATTATCAAATAAATATTTGCAAAGAAATAAATGAGAGTTAATACCACAGCCATTTGTTGCATATTGGTTGCATAAAGTATTAACGGATATGTCAAAACATATATAAACCACTTAACCTTACACTCTTCAATTGTTCTTTTTAAAGGTATAAATGAAATTATTCCGAATGTAATTGCCCACAAATAGTTTACGGTTGTTGCAATAAAACCTGCATCAACAATCACCATTGTCGGAAACATCAGACATATAAATAAAACAATTGTTTCTTTCTTATTAATTTTAAACGGCAACAAAGAAGAAACACCATATAAAATCGAAATCATTATCACGGGATTAAAAATTCGCCATAATATCTTATGCTTTGAAAAAATGAACGTAAGAGAGTCGGTAAAAGGTCTGGCGCTTCCGTCAATAAAAGTCAACAAATCTATACCTGCAGATTTTTCTTGAAAAATGGTATCATCACCCCACGAAACAGGCAGGAACAAACAAACGATAAAACTGATAAGAAAAAGAATAACGTATGTATTTTTTAAATTATTAAAATCAACTTTATTCAACAAATTCACCTCACGAATATTAACTGTGTTAAAATGTAAACAAAAAGCCAAACTATCATCGGCAGATGCCGCTACAATTGCGACATAGCTTCAAATAATTTGGCTTTCATGGCGGAGAGCAAGGGATTCGAACCCTCGAACAGTTTATGGCTGTTACACGATTTCCAATCGTGCTCCTTCGGCCAGCTCGGACAACTCTCCGTATCTGTCTTACAGCCTTAATATTATAACTAACAACAGCATAAAAATCAAGTGTATTTTAAAAATTATTCCTTTTTCATTACTCTTTGAATTTTATAAATCTTTCAAGTATAAGGATATTCTTCTCTGCGCGTGAGACGTTATGTGTACAACATAGCTGCCATCCTTGCCTGCCAAGTGAGTTCAGCTGATCTGCAATCCACGCAATATCAGCTTCAGACGTGTTCAAGATCCTGTATTCGTAATATCCCTGATGACCGTTTGCTTTCAGGAAAGCCTCTCTGTCTTCCGTCTCTTGCTGAAAACGTTCCTGAACCTCCTTGAAGCGTTCCTGTTGCTCGTCATATAGTTTTCGTTGCTGCTCCTGATGTATCATCTCAGCTTTACGGCATTCAGCTTCATACTGAAGTCTTTGCTGTCTTTCTTCTTCCAACTGCATTTTTAAGGTACTCACATCATACCGTTTAAGCTTTTCTTCAAACAGATTCTTTGCCTGCGGAGTTGCGTTTTGCATAAATTCCCGGTCTTCTGTAACTGACAGAACCTGCTTAACATCAGAGTATATCTCTCTGCATCTGTTACACAAAGCGACACCGAACAGCATATCATCTGACATATATTGACCACAAAGCTCACAAACTTTCTTTTTCATTAATACCCCTCGCAATAGTATTTTAATTTATAACGGATTCAGTATATCATATATTACGTGTTTTTTCAAACGTGCTATCAATTTCAAAGCCGGTCAGGATATTGAAAAAAATCTTTGAAAGTGCTATAATTAAATGTAAGGAGGTGAACACGTTATGGCAATCATCGCAATTCTCAGTGATATTCCTTTGTATATCGCTCAGTTTATTTCAGAAATCACAGGTGCAGATACATCCGCAATTACAGGTGCTTTCAGCGATATCTTCGCACAGATAATAGAACTTTTTGAAAATCTTCTCGCATAATTTTCATACATAGTTTTTTAAATCCTCACAGAAGCAACTCGTTTCTGTGAGGATTCATTTTTTTGTGTGAATATCTCTGCAAATTCGGCTTTTTCGACATCTTTCATTGTGATACGGTTTGATATAAAAAGATAAAAACGGTAAACTTCTGCGGAAGTTTACCGTTTTTGGTGCTGGTGACCGGACTTGAACCGGTACGGTGTCGCCACCGAGGGATTTTAAGTCCCTTGCGTCTGCCTATTTCGCCACACCAGCGTATCCTGACGACCGTTACATTATACATAACGGTCGCCGTTTTGTCAATAATTAAAGTGAAATTTTATGCTTCAACGATTTCACTCATCTTTGCACGGATTGCATCAAGTCTTGCATATGCATTTTCTCTGTCTGCATCCTGAATAGAGTAGTAGAGCTTGATCTTCGGCTCTGTGCCTGAAGGTCTGATAGCCATCCAAGAACCGTCGTCGAACACATACTTGAGAACATTTTCCTTCGGAAGGTCGCCGATACCCTTTGAGAAATCAAAGACTTCCTTGATTCCGTCGAAGAACTTACTACCGTTTTCACGGAATTCATTCATAAGGCTCTGAATCTTCTGTGCACCGTCGATGCCCTTGAGTGTGAACGTATCGAGAGCATCAAGATAGAATCCGTACTCTGCGTAAATCTCATTGAGTGCATCGACAAGAGTCATACCCTTATTGTAATAGTATGCGGCCATCTGGCAAACAAGAAGTGCCGATACGACAGCATCCTTATCTCTTGCGTGTGTACCTGTGAGATAACCGTAGCTTTCCTCGTAACCGATAACGAACTCTCTGTCACCGCTTACTTCATACTGATTGATCTTTTCACCGATGTACTTGAAACCTGTAAGAGTTTCGACGATATTCAGACCGAACTTTCTTGCAATATTTGCACCGAGCTCACTTGTAACGATAGTCTTGACAAGAGTTGACTTCTCATTAAGCTCAGCTTTTCTCATAGTGAGAACAAAGTTAACAAGCAAAGCACCCATCTGATTACCTGTGATGAGAACATACTTGCCGTCGTGTTTGACACCTGCACCGATGCGGTCACAGTCAGGGTCAGTACCGAACACAAGATCAGCACCCTCTGCCTCAGCCTGCTTAAGAGCAAGTGTAAGTGCATCTTTCTCCTCAGGGTTGGGTGAACGTACTGTCGAGAAATTGCCGTCAGGAAGCTCCTGCTCCTTAACGATTGAAACATTCATACCCTCTATAGCCTTGCGGACGGGAATGTTGCCTGTACCGTGGAGAGCTGTATAAACGATTTTTATATCTGACTTTTCTTCATAAAGAGACTGCTTCTTAACAGCTTCAAGGAATGCATCAAGCACTTCTTCGCCGATTGAAACATAAAGTCCCTTTTCCTTTGCTTCGTCAAGAGGCATATGCTCGACATTTTTGATATCAGTAACAGCGTTAACAAAGTCGATAACCTTATTAGCATACTGCGGTACAAGCTGACATCCGTTGGAATCGTAAATCTTATAACCGTTGTACTCCTTCGGGTTATGACTTGCAGTCAGGACGATACCTGCTGTACAGCCGAGATGCTTGACCGTGAATGAAAGCACAGGTGTAGGCATAAGAGTATCGTAAAGGAAAACCTTGATGCCGTTTGCACAAAGTACTTCTGCCGCAAAAGCTGCAAACTGTGCTGAATTATTTCTTGAGTCATAAGCGATAGCCACACTGATATTTTCTTTATACTCATCGATAAGATAGTCTGCAAGACCCTTTGTAGCTTTGCTGACCGTATACTTGTTCATACGGTTGGCACCTGCACCCATAACACCTCGAAGACCGCCTGTGCCGAATTCAAGGTCCTTGTAAAATCTGTCCTCGATTTCTTTCTCATCCGTGATCGCAAGAAGCTCTGCTTTTGTATCTTCGTCGAAGCTGAGCCACTCCTGATATTTTGCTTTGTAATCCATAATCATGCCTCATTTCTAACATAGATTTCCAAGTAAATGATACCACAAAATACCTGTATAGTCAACAAAACAAATTCGTCTTATTATTATAAAATCCGACAAATTAATCTATTGACCTGAAATGTAAAAAAATGTATAATATTATATATGCGTTTAAAAATGAAGCGTGGAGGGGGCGGACAGCATTTCAAAACAGAATAAAAAAAGTGTCAAAAAATCGAAAGAAGAACACATCCGTTCGCTGTTGTACCTTGTCTCCGCATTGTGTCTGATTTTGGCTGTCGCCTTCACTGTTCTGCTTATCCTCTCATTCAATGACCATGTGCAGCAATGGTATCAGACCTACATCAAGTATCTGCTCGAAGCCGAGTACGCTGTCGAATCCATGGATGACAAGTTCAATGTGCTCATAGTGATAATTTTTCTCTATGTTTTCAAGGCCGTATTTCCTATACAGTTCTATCCCCTCTCCGTGCTCTGTGCTATCACGAGTACCGTTTTTCCCGCGTATCTTTCATTGCCGATCAACATTTTCGGTCTGTCTGCGTTTTTCTCAATAAGATACTACTGGGGTCGCAGAGTAGGCTCTGATGCGGTACAAAGCATCCTCAAAAGAAACGTTACCATACGAACACTCATTGAAAATGACGGTCGTGGCAATCCGTGGTTGCTTGCAGTTTTCAGACTCATCCCGAGCATTCCGCCCAACCCTGTAAGCAAGCTCTACGGTGCGATGGGCTTTGAATATAAAAAGTATATCCTGCTTTCGCTTTTAGGCTTTGCTCCGCAGCTGATAACTTACACCTTCATCGGTCGTAACGTATTCAATCCGCTTTCGCCGGCATTCCTTGTTCCGTTTATACTTTTATTTATTTTAATAAGTATGTCAACTTTTGCAATAAGCAAGATTTTAAAAATTCAGTACAGGAGGAAACACTCAAATGGCTAATTCAATCCGGATCAAAGAAAAACTCGCTTCCGGTGAGTTTGACTCAAGACTTAAAGAAGTTTATCTCAGCGACGAGGCTGTAAATTCACAGAAAGCACGTCAGGCTGAGATCATTGACGCATACGTGGAACTCTTCGGAGACTGCGACGGTATCGAGCTTTTCAGCGCACCGGGCAGAACAGAAGTAGGCGGTAACCATACAGACCACAACCACGGTAAAGTTCTTGCTGCAAGTGTCAACCTTGACACAGTTGCTGCTGCTGCAAAGCGTGATGATATGGTAGCTTGTGAAAAGAGTATCGGTCACGGTATGATCGAAATTGACATCTCTGATCTCGAACCGCACGAAAACGAATTCGGCAAATCATCAGGACTTATCCGCGGTATGTGTGCAGGCTTCAAGAAATACGGCTACAATATCGGCGGCTTTAATGCAGCGAGTGCAAGCTGTGTGCTTGCAGGCTCAGGTCTTTCATCCTCTGCTGCTTATGAGGT